>CAZLBQ010000340.1:0-7072 GCA_964557745.1 uncultured Anaerolineales bacterium | reverse complement strand
TCACTCAGCATCAGCGCCGCTTCGGCGCGCCCCCGGACATCTACACGGCGGGCGCGATGGCGGCGGGGATTGCCCTGGTCGATGCCCTCAAGAAAACGGGCGGCGGCGCTGACCCTGACAGGCTCAGCGCCGCCCTGGAAGGGCTGAGCTTCGATAGCCCCAAGGGCCGCATCACACTGCGCGCCGAAGACCACCTGGCGCTGCAATCGGTCTACATCGTGCGGCTCAAGAGTACGACCGACCCCCAGTTTCGCTTCTTTGAACTCTTAGCAGAGATTCAGCCAGAGGCAAGCGGGCCGCCGGTCGCGACGCCCAAGTAGGAATCGCCTACTTTCCCAGTCGCGTCAACAACTCGGCTGTGGCTGCCACGGCCTGCTGCTGTTGCGCCTCGCGGCTGATGGTCGCCGCGTTGTCGCCGCGCTGCGCCCCGTACGAGCCAAACTGGGCGTGGTTGCTGCCCTCGATGGGGACAAAGCGGGTGGTTGGGGGCAAGAGTGCCCGCGAAGCGGCGATCTTGTCGGGCGTCGCCAGGCCGTCCAGCGTGCCTGAGATCGACGTCACGGGCAGCGTCGCGCCCGCCAGATTATCGCTGCCGGCGGGATAGGCCGCCCAGAACACCAGTCCTTGCATGTCGCCGGGGTGTTTGGCGACATAGCTGGCCGCCATCGCGCCGCCCAGGGAGTGGCCGCCAATGGCCCAGGCGTGGACCTCGGGGAAGGCGGCCTTGACCTCCGCCGCGCGGTTGGGCGCGAGGACCGCCAGGTTGAGGGGCATGGGGACGATGACGACGAGGTAGCCCTGGGCCGCCAGGGCATGGGCGGGCGGAGCGTAGGCCGCCGGGTGGACAAGGCCGCCGGGGTAGAAGATGAAGCCTCGCGTCGGCGCAGTCGCCGTCGGGCGAAAGATGAGCCAGCCGTCCGTCGTTACCTGGACCTGGGTGTCTGACCCCAAGGCAGCAACAGCTTCCGGCGTGGGCCGTCCGGAGGTCCATACAAACGCCCCCGTCCCGACGACGGCGACGAGGGCGAGGACGAGCAGTCCCCACAGCACGGGTCGTAAGAAGCGCACAGTTTCCGTTCCCCCCGATCAATGTTATCCCCGCCTTGTGCGTCCCACGCCCGCCATTCTTACCGCGTGTTACGCGCCGCTCGCGTCCTGCCAGTTGTGCTGCGGCGCGTAGCCCAGCAACTGCTGCGCCTTGTCAATCGCCCAACCCGTCTCATTGCCGACGAGTGGTCGGCGAATCTCGACCTGGGGCAGGTAGCGGCGCAACAGGTCCTCGGTCGGCTCCGTGCGCAGCGTGTTGGTGGCCAGGATGTTGTAGGCCTGGAAGCCGAGCCCCTGGCTCTCCAGCGCCAGCCGACAGGCGCGAGCGGCGTCGCGCACATCCACATAGCCCCACAGGTTATACATGTGCTGCCGAGGATTGTGACGGATGGCGGCGGCTACGTGGGCCGCTTCGCCCGGCAGCGCGACGAAGTGGAAGCGCAGCGCGGCGATGTCCATGCCAGCCAACCGATGGAACATCTGGGCCGTGCTCTCGTCTACCTCTTTACTGAGGGCGTAGGGATCCTGGCCCATGAACGGGTGCGCCTCGTCGACCGGCGCGTACAAGGGCGCGAAGAGGTGAGTAGCGTAGGCCATGCCCAGCGCCGAGACGCTAGACGCGATGACCGCACGGCGGATGCCCGCCTGATAGGCCGCCTGGAGGACGACGAAGGTCGCCTGCGTGTTGTGGCTGAACGTCTCCTCGGCGGGCCGGCCCTCCGGCGAGGGGTAGGCGGCGAGATGGACCACGGCCTCACAGCCGGCGAGGGCGGCCTGGACCGGCGCGACGTCGGTCAGGTCGAGCGGGACGTATGTGACGCCGCGCAGGGCGCCTGTCTCGGGCGGGTCGGCGGCGGGCCAGGGAACGCGATCCGCGTTGACGACGTCATGGCCGTTGCCTACCAGTTCCCGAATCGCCCAGCGGCCCACCCGCCCGCTGCCGCCCGTGACAAGAACACGCATAGTCCCTCTCTTCCCTTATGGTTTCGCTAACATGCGGCTGGTGATGTCTACCACGCCTAGCGGCAGGCTAATACCCTGGGGCGCGCCGTTGCCGTCGAGATAGTCCAGGTTACGCTGGTCGCGGCGGTCCCACACCAGAACATCGACGGTGTAGCGGCCCGGCGTCAGGTCGGGCGGCAGGTCCACCTCGGTCAGCCCGCGCACCGTCAGTCCAGAGGGCATACCGGCTGTCGCCAGCCAGGGCGTGCTGGGTGACTGGTTATGGGTCAGGCGGACCGCGCCCGACGCGTCGCGTAACTGGACGGCGACCGAGTAGTCACGGTCGAGCCGCTCGCGCGCCTGCCAGTAGAGGATCCAACTCAGGTAGCCGGGGCTGTCGGCCAGGCGGTCCGCGCCGACCAGCGTCAGGCGGTCGCCAAAGTTGGCGTCGATGATCTGCTGCGGCGCCGGCGTCGGGACGATGGGCGACCAGTCGGTGAGGTCGAAGCGCAACAGGGTGTACTCGCGGAAGCTGCGCACGACGCCGCGATGCTTCTCGCTGCGCCGCTGCAACTCGGTGATGACCAGCCCCGTCGGGTCCACCGCCTCGTGCTGCCAGAGGACGAGCCACACCCGCTCGGGGCGCCGGGCCAGCAGACGGTTCAGCCGCGTGGCGGCCAGGTCAAAGTCAAAGCCGAAGGCCAGGCCCTCGTGGGAGGCGCGCCCGTGGTAGTAGAAGTCAAAGGCATCGGTACGGTCGTCGATGTAGACAATCGCCTGCTCCTCCCTGGCGCGCTCGGTGAGGTAGGCGGCCAGGCCCCGCGCATCCTCGTGGGCAACCCAGGGCATCCGCGTGGCCGACCACGCCAACGGAGCGAGATAGAGCGTCAGGATGAGCAGGACGGCGGCATAGGCGGCGCGGAGCGCTGCGCGCGGCTGGCAGAGCAGGGCGTAGAGGAGGCTAACCAGGGCCAGGCTGAGCATGGGCGCAGCGGCGATGGCGTAGCGCGAGACGAACTTGGCAATCGAGGCGCTGGCGACGGCGATGAGGACAAGGGATCCGCCGGCGACGAGAGCGGGCAGGGCCTCGCGGCGGGCCAGCCCGCGATCCCTGGGCCAGCGCCACGCGAACAGCGCCAGCGCCCCGACCAGGATGGCGACGCCGACGCCGACGGCTAGCGGCTTCGCGGTCAGCGCCAGGAAGCTGGTCAGCGCCTCGGTGACGACGGCCTCCGGCCCCAGATAGCTCGGAAAGAGGGCCGGGCTGGTCGTCACGAGGCGGCGCATCTGGAGCCAGGCGGCGGGCGCCCAGGGCAGCAAGAGGGTCGCAGCCAGCATCATCGACGCCAGCCAGCGCAGCCAGGCGCGGCGGCCGCACAGCGCCGTGTAGACGGCGAAGGCGGGGACGAGCAGGATGCCCATGTACTGGGTGTAGACGGCCAGCGCGACGACCGCCCCATGCGACAGCCAGGGCCAGACGGCAGCCCAGCGCGTGAGCGGCGTGGCGTCGCGCGTCGCGCGCAGGAGCGCCCAGACGGCGAGCAGACCGAACGCGGCGAGGAGGCTGTACATGCGCGCCTCGCGGGCGTAGTAGACCAGGAAGGGCGACAGGGCGACCAGGGTCGCCGCCGGCACACCGACCAGGCAGGCGTCGCGATCAGCAGTCGTCCGCCCAGCGTAGACTTGGCGGGCGATGGCGTAGGTCAGCGGCGGCAGCAACAGACCCGCGACGACGCTGGAGAACCGCAGCCCGAACTCGGTGTTGCCACTGAGCGGCGCCCAGACGTGCATGACCAGGTAGTGCAGCGGCGAGTGGTTGTCCTCGGCGATGAGCCGCGCCACGATATCGGGCCAGGCGCGGCGGGCGGTCATGACGGCGAAGCCCTCGTCGTACCACAGACTCGGCCCGCCCAGCCCCAGTACGCGCAGTGCGAAGCCGACCAGGGTCACGCCGAGCATGGCGACGCGGGCGATGAGGCCCCAGGCGACGCTGCCGACGGCGGGCTGGGCAAGGGGGCGGGCGGGCAACGCCAGGCGGCTCACTGGGCGCTCCGTCCGCTGATGGTCACGCGAGTCGGCAGCAGGATACGCCCCGAACCGTCGGGCGTCGGGACGCGCGCCCCGCTGACCGGGTCGTACAGGCCGACCTCGATGACGGCGGAGCCGCTGTAGCCATTGTCGCTGAACACCAGGGCGTGGGCGTCGGTGACCATCTCGCCGCTGACCCAGCCGGACGTCGGGCGGCTCCCGTTGGCCGGGGGGCTGTCGTGCTGGGCGATGAGGCGCCCACTGGCGTCGAGCAGGTGGGTAAAGACCGTCAGCGAGGCCGGACCAGGCGTCCCTGCCTGCCAGTACAGGGTGAGGGGCAGGGCCTCGTTAGTCGTGACCGTCTGCTTCGGCAGGTCGTAGCCGATCAGCCGCGCCACGCCGAGGTCCACCGCCAGCGGGAACTGGGGTTGGGGCGCGTCAAAGCTGTGGCTGGCGCCGGTGACGGTGACGTCGGCCAGCTTGACCGGCGCCCCGTCGCCCACGCGAACCTGAAGCGTCACCGCGCCGCTCGTCGTCCCCGCCGGGATGACGACGTCGCGCCGGTCGAGAACGACTTCCCCGTCCACCCAGCGCGTCGTGGGGTACGCGCCGTCGGCGGGCGCGCCACTCGTCTCGGCGATGACGCGGTCGTCCCGAACGAGTTGGAGGCGAATGAGACCCGCATCCGGCGCGGCGCGCGTCGCCCGCCAGCGCAGCCGCGCGCGCAGCTTCTGGCCGGGCGCAGCCTCGCGCGGCTCGACGGCCGCCCCTTCCAAGCGCAGCCCATCGGCTGGGGACGCGTTCAAGGGCGTCAGGGAGGGGTCGGGGGGGACGACGCCGAGAGCGCGTGGGACCTGCACGGGCGCGACCACGACGCGAGTTCCGGCCGGCGCGCCCTGGGCGTCGCGGACATCAAGCGGGCGCAGCGTCGCCGCATCGTAGACCGCCACCGCGACGTCGTAGTCCACCGGCGGCGTGCCCGGCGGCAGGAGCAGGGTATAGACGTTGAGAACCTCGGTCCCCGGCTCCCAGGCCGAGGCCGGGCGGCCCTGCCCGTCGGCGACCGGCTTGTCGGCGCTGGCGATGAGCCGCCCCTGGCGGTCGAGCAGGCTGACAGCGGCCTTGGTCGGCGGGGCGGCGCCCGTGGCGCGCCAGCGTAGGGCCACGCTCACCGCGCCGTCGGCCTGCGCGCCCGGCGCGATGCCCACGCCCGTCAGCGCCAAAGGACCAAAGTTCACGTTGGCCGAGGCCAGCGTCGGGAACTGAACGGGGCCATCCAGGCGGTACTCATCCACGCTAAGCGAGCTAACGCCCCACTGACCGACGCGCCGCCCGGCGGTCTGGAGCAGCCAGGGCAGGAGGCCACGCTGGTCGGCGTGGGCGTGGGTCCAGTTGACGGTAAACACCCGCTGGCGGCCCTGGGTGGCCTGGGCCACCCGCTCGACAATCGACGCGTCACTCGCGCCGCTATCCCAGAGGTTGAGGCTCGTGGCGGGCGCGGGGCCGTGATAGTAGTGATCGAAGGCGTAGTCCACATAGTCGAGCAGGACGGCGTCGGCGGGCGTGGCCTGGGCCGCCAGCCGCCGCGCCAAACGGCGCACGTCGTCGCGCTGTAAGTCGGGCGTCGTCGCCACGGCCACGACGGCGACGACAAACGCGGCGGCGAGCGTCCCCAGTGTGGCGAGGGATAGGGTCGGGGTCGCCCAGCGCGAGAAGATGAGCCATCCCGCTTCTAACCTTCCGCGCGCCTCAAATCGAATGCCTGCACTCAGGCTGGGGCGTTCAGGCCCCAGTCCCCGTTGGACGTAGGGAGCGTGACGTGGGAACGGCGGCCTGGCCAGGAACACGACCACGCGCGCCGCGAAGACGAGCAGCGGCGCAGCCAGCATGACGACGTAACGCGGGTGGAAGCCGGGGCGCAGGGCCATGATGACGAAGATGGCCGCCAGCGGGACCAGGGTGTACGATAGGAGCAGCAGGTCGCGGCCACGCGTCGGGCTGAAGAGCAGGAGCAGCGCCGCGCCCAGGCCCAGGGCGACGGCGGCCGCAATGGCGAGCGCGTCGAACACGTCATGATGGCCGACCAGGCTAAGCGTGCCGCCCAGGTAGCCGCCCCACACCTGGACGGCGAACGCGCCCAGGTCGAGAGGCGTGGCGTTGGGTGGGACGTAGCCACCCACCTGGCCCAGGGCGGCCGGGACCAGGGGCAGCGCCAGGACCAAGGCCAGAGCCTGCGCGGCCAGCCATCGCCGCGCTGCCGGCCACTCCTTGCGCGTCAGAAGGGCAGTCAGGGCGACGACATTGACCCAGGCCACGACGACGGCAGCGAGGTACTGGGTGTACACCGCTGCCCACTCGAGGACGCTGAGGGCGGCGAACAGCGGCCAGAAGCGATGGTCGGGGCGGCGCAGGAGATGGTGAAGCAGGATGAGCAGGAGCAGGATCTGGCACGCGACCAGCGTGTACATCCGCACTTCCTGGGCGTACCACACCAGGATAGCGGACAGGCTGACCAGGAGCGCGGCGACGAGGCCGGTGCGGTCATTGTACAAGAGGCGCGCGAGATGGAAGGCCAGGGCGACGGCGAGGACGCCGAACACGACGGACAGGTAGCGAGCGGCGAACTCCGTTGAGCCGGTGGTCCAGGTCCAGGGCTTGAGGACGGCGTAGTCGTAGAGAGGCGGGTGCCCCGCGTCGATGGGCCGCCACTCGATGCCGGGGGCAAGGGCGAGCCGCAGGCTCAGCGCCTCGTCCCACCACAGGCTCTGCGCGTCGAGGTGATAGACGCGCAGAGCCAAGGCGCAGAGTAGGATCAGGCCTAGGGCAGCCAGGAGCCGCCACGACGGGCGCGGTTGGGGGGAAGCGTCGGGAGTCATCCCCCCAATTGTAGCACAGGTGGGATCTGAATCAGTTCCCCGTACGCTTTCGCCTCTCTCCTTGTCTATCACCCCGTGTTGTCATTGTCGGGATAGAGAGACCTGGTTGCCGGATCTCTACCTACCGTGAATATTCTTCCACCCAGGAGGAGCGTCGGCTATAACTTCTACAGGTACTT
>CAZLBQ010000339.1:0-7075 GCA_964557745.1 uncultured Anaerolineales bacterium | reverse complement strand
CGCTCCTGGTGCGGGTCTATGTGTCTACTGGCTTAGATGCAGATGGAGGGAGGCGGTTACACGAACTGGTCCCGGCCTCTGTGTCCTAGCCCCCATCCCCTGTTCCCTGCTCCAGGCAGCCGGCCTCGGCCAGCGCGCCCCATAGGCGGTCCAGGGTCTCGGCGGGGAGGGTCTCCCCTTCGCCCACGCGGCGGAAGAGGCGGACGGTCTTCAGGGTGGTATCGACGACGACACGGCAGTTGGGGCAGTCGGAGAGGTGGCGGGCCAGTTCGGCGCACACCGCGTCGGCTAAGTCGCCGTCGATGTAGGCGCCAATCTGGTCGAGGAGTTCCTGGCACTGGGGGGTGGGCGCGTGGACGGTGTCGGTCATCACGGCGTCCCCACATACGGCTGGTCAGTGAAGTAGTCGGCCAGCCGCTCGCGCAGCAGCAGCCGCGCCCGATGCAGCCGCACCTTGAGCGCCTCGCGGGAGATGCCCAGCGCCTCGGCGGCCTGCTCGGTGGACAGACCTTCGATGTCACGCAGGATGAAGGCGGCGCGCAGCGTCTCCGGCAGTGTGGCCACGGCCGCGTCCATCGCGCCGCGCAACTCCGTCGTCAGCGCCACGTCCTCCGGCTCGGCGCTCCAATCGCGTAGGTTACGCGGGTGGAAGTCAGCGTTCTCGTCCGACTCGCTCGGCTCGTCCAGGGAGACGATGACCGGCTGCCGCCGTCGCAGCCGCATCAAGCTGTTGTTGGTGGCGATGCGGTACAACCACGTGCCCAGGCCCGACCGCCCCTCGAACGCGTCCACGCTGCGGCAGGCGTTGATAAACGTCTCCTGCAGCACCTCCTCGGCCTCATTGGGGTGGCCGGTCAGGCGCAACGCGACGTTGTAGATGTGTGGCGAGAACTGGCGAACGAGTTGGTCGCACGCGCGCCGCTCGTGGCGGTGCAGCGCCTCGACCAGGGTCTGCTCAGGCGGGGCGGTGGACTCCATGCGTGGCTCCTCACAAAGGCTTGCCTCTTTCGGTAACACTAGTATACGTTTCACGGCTCCCCTACAGCAGAAACGGGTCTTCACCGGGGGTGAAGACCCGACCACCGGGGGTTCTTGTGCCCCTTACCGCCAGCCGCCGCGACCATTACGGCTCCGCGCGCCCAGGCCGACGCCGTTCGCATCGCTCTGGAGGCCGCCCTGCGGCTGAACCGTCTCGCCCGCGGTGCGGGCCAGCGTCGTCGTGAAGGCGCGCAGGTGGTTCTGCGAGCCGCGGAGCAGATTGGTGTAGACGAGCTTAATGTCGGCCTGGGGCGCCTGACTCAGGCGCTGCTTGAGGTCCTGGATATCCAATTCCTCGATGGTCACGCCCACCCGCAGCGCCGCCGCCAACGACGCCTGCCCCTCACTGACCAGGCGGTCGTACAGCGCCTGCAGCGTCGGGTCCTGGAAGCGCCCCCGCTCGGCCAGGGCCGGGTCAGCTACGCCGTAGCGGTCAAGCAGCGTCTTCACGGCGGCCATGTGGCTCTGCTCGCTGCGCGCGATGTTCTTGAAGACCGGTAGTGCCCACTGCTCGCCCAGCGTCAGGTACACATCCCGCGCCAACTTTTCCTCTTCGCGCATGTACTGGAGGCCCGCGATCTCACTTGCTGTCAGCCCGGTAGCATCCTCTGGGGCTGCCGAGGCCGTCGCGCCACCCACCGCCACTAGCGCCACCAACAACGTGATGATCCATAGCCAGCGTCGCATTGCTCTCTTCCCTTTCTATATCGCCGATGATTGGGGTATTCTTCACCGCGCGTAATCTTGTCCGCGGCTCTATCTCCAGTATAGCGGCGTGGTGTGGGTAAACGGCGCAGACGATGTGGCTTTTTTGTGGAAACCAGCACGGCGCGGGCGCATCTAATAGAGTAGGACCGCGTGAGGATGCTGTGTGCTAGACCTTGCCTTCCGAACCTGGCTCGACGTCGCCTACCTCATCGCCGTGAGCGTAGCGACCCTGTTCCTGGCCTACCAGGGTTGGCGGCGCGTCCCCGAGGCGCGCTGGCTGGCGCTGGCGTTTGGCCTCCTGGTCGTCCAGGCAGCCTATCGCCTGACCCCGCCTGCCGGCCCGGGTCCCCAGGGTCTGCCGGGCCGCGGCCTGCTCGTCCCCCTCGTCGATCGCACCCTCGGCGCCTTCTTTCTCCTTCTCCTCGTCTACGCCCTCGTCCGCCCCCTGTTCCCGGCCTATCGTACCCCGCTGCACTGGCTGCTGGGCAGCCACCTGGCGTTTCTGGTCGGCCTGTCCACCGTCGTCGCCGTCGATTACCCGCAGCACCTAGCGGCAGGCATGCGCTTCGCCGACTATTGGGGCGCGACGGCCTACGAGGTGTACCAGATTCCCTTGATCCTGGCAGCGATGGGTGTCATGGTTACCGTGCGCCGCGCCGGCCGCTCGCCCTACGCCCTGCTTATTCTCGTCGCGCTGGCGCTCTGGCTCGTCGGCCACCTCGTTCACCTAGGCGGCTTGCTCGTCGGCGCCGATACGCCGTCGAGCTGGGGAGTTGCGCTGCGGGTGGGGGAGATTGCCGCTCTGCTCCTGGTGTCGGTCGCCAGCGTGCTGCCCGACCCGGCGCGTCGCTCCCTGGCGACACGCTACCTGGCCGATGCCCAGAGCGTCGTGCGCCGCTTGCAGGCGGAGGTCGAACGGCTGGTCGCCGCCAAGGCGGCGCTGGAAGAGCGCGAGCGGCTGGCGCGTGAGCTTCACGACTCGGTCAGCCAGGCGCTGTTTAGTATCGAATTGAACGCGGGCGCGGTGGAGGCGCTCCTGGACCGTGACCCGGGCAAGGCGCGCGAGCGGCTGGCCCGGCTGCGCGCTGCCGCCCACGAGGCGCTCAACGACCTGCGCGCCCTGATCGCCGAACTACGGCCACCCGCCCTCGAAGGCAAGCCGCTGGCCCAGGCGCTGGCCGACTACGCCCGGGCAGTCGAGGAGCGCGAGGGACTGGAAATCAACGTCCGCACCACTGTCGAGGGCGCGCTGGACCGCGAGGCCGAGGTCGAGCTATTCCGCATCGGCTACGAAGCGCTGACCAATATCGTCAAGCACGCCGACGCAGGCGAAGCGTGGCTGGAGCTCGATGTCCACCCACCCGCGTTTCGCCTGCGCGTGGCGGACGACGGAGTGGGCCTGCCCGCTGTGGCCGGCGACGGGGAAGCCGGGCGGCGCACGTTCGGCGTGTCGGGGATGCAGGAGCGGGCCGCCTTGCTTGGGGCGCGCTTCTCGATTAGGCCGCGCGACGGCGGCGGCACAGAAGTGATTGTGGAGAGATAACGATGGAGCGCACCACGGTCTTGATTGTGGATGACCACGCGATGGTCCGCGAGGGGCTGCGCGGGTTTCTCGACGCGCAGGAGGATATGGAGGTCGTCGGGGAGGCGGGCGACGGCCGGGCGGCCATCGACGCAGCGCGCCGCCTGCGCCCGCAAGTCATCCTGATGGACTTGATGATGCCGGAGATGGACGGCATCACCGCGCTGGCTGCCATCAAGCAATTTCTACCGGAGGCCGAGATTCTCGTCTTGACGAGCTTCGCCGACGACAGCCAGGTCTTCCCGGCCCTGCGCGCCGGCGCGAGCGGCTACCTGCTCAAGACGGCGTCGTCGGCCGAACTGGCGGCAGCCATACGCGCTGTGCGGCGGGGCGAGCCGGTGCTGCACCCGGACATCGCCCGCAAGCTCATGCGGGGCGCTCAGATCACGCCCGAACCGGCCGCCGAGGAACTGACGGCGCGGGAGTTGGAAGTGCTGGCCTTGCTGGCGCAGCGCCTGTCGAATAAGGAGATTGCCGCTACGCTGGGCGTCGCCGAGAAGACGGTCAAGACCCACGTCAGTAATATTCTGTCGAAACTGGGCATGACGAGCCGTCTGGAGGTGGCGCGCTACGCGAAAGAGCATGGGATTGGGGAGTAAGCATTTCCCCTCTGGTGAGAGAGGGGGCCGGAGGGAGTGGGAAAGCCTGTCTACGGTGCGTAGGCGAGGGTGCGGTTGACGAGGCCGCCGACACCCTCAATCGTCTCGACCGCGTAGGGGAGGTCGGGCTGCTCGGCAGTCATAATCACCAGCGTGTAGGGGTCTGTCCCGTCGCCTGGCAGAATCATCCCCACACTGTTGACCGTCCAACCGTCGTCGGTCGGCAGCCAACCGTCCTTGACGGCCACGGCGTCGCCGCCTTCAGGGTCATCCGTCAGGCCCGCCGTCACGCCCCAGCGCTGAGTCGGGTACGTGTTCATCATCAGGTGCAACGCGAGAATGCGCTGGTCCGCGTCGAGCACCCGCCCCGCCAGAACCAGGCTCAACAGCTCGCCTATCGCAGCCGGTGAAGCCGTACTCGCGCCCCAAAAGTCGTCCTGATCGATCTCAATGTCAGTCACCCCGATGCTGTGCAAGAAAGCGGTGACACCGGCCGCCCCGCCGACCTGCCACCACAGGGCATCGGCTGCATCGTTGTCGCTGATCGTAATCATGGCCTCGAGCAGGTTCGCCTCGTCCTGCGTGAGGTCGCGCCCCTCGCGCCGCACCTGATCCAGCAGCGCCAGCATCGTGATAATCTTGGCAATACTCGCCAACTCGAACGTCGCGTGGCCGTTCTCCAGGAACGCCTCGCCCGTAGCCGGGATTATGACCGCCACGCCGACCACCCCCTCGCGTTCCTGGAGGTAGGCCGGCAGGGTCTCGTGAAGCTCGGTAAAGGCCTGCGTGTACCGGATGGAGGCCGGGCGCAGGCTGTCGTCGGCCGCCGTGGAGGCCGGCGTCAACACCAAGCTCAAGAGAACGACACCCGCGATGAGAAGACGAAAGAGGCGTGGACGCACGGAAGGCTCCTGTTCCCGTCGCGCGGCCCCATCCAGTTCAGGGCTGTAGTATCATACACGCATTTGGCCCCCGCGACAAGGACCGAGCTAGGCGCTCGGTCCAAAAGACCTAGGACCAGGACCGAGCCCCGACTCCGTCCCTCATCCACCCTCACTCCATCCCCCCGCCCGATGCGAAACCCACGCGAGTGTGTCATACTGGGACCAGACAGCCAGGTGAGGAAGGTGGGTATGGAGACGGTCCATATTCTTATCGCCGACGATCAGCCCCGCGTGCGCGACAGTCTGCGTGCTCTGTTGGAGACGGCCGACGGGCTGGAAGTCGTGGGCGAGGCCCGCGATGGGCAGGACGCCGTCGAGCAGGCGGAGCGGCTCGCGCCCGATATCGTCCTTATGGACCTGGAGATGCCCCGCCTGGACGGTCTCGCGGCTACTGCCGCTCTGACGCGCCACACCCCCTCCCCCGCCGTCATCCTGCTAACCATCTACAACTGGCCCTGGGTTGAAGCCGCCGCTCGCCAGGTCGGCGCCGCCGCTTTCATCGGCAAGACAGCCCAGCCCGAAACCATTGTGCAAACGATTCGCGCGCTGGCTGCGCGCAATTAACCGCGGAGAAAGGGAATCATGAACATTCGTATTCGCGCGCTCATGCTCGTCGCAGTTGTTATCACAAGTTGGATCCTGGCGGCGTGTGGTAGTCCAGCGCCGGTCGCCGCCCCTCCGACCGCCTCGCCGGCCATTGCGCCACCGAGTAGCGAAGGCAGCGAGACGCCGGTCCAACCGGCCACGCTGCCAACACTCGAGGCGGCCGCCAAGGCCGATGCCCCCGCCGCCCGAGTGGTCGACGCGGCAAAGCTCAATCCTCAGGTGCGGCCGGGCGCGCAAGCGGCGCAGGGTCAGGCGCAGGGACAGGGCAACCCTGGCGGCCAGTCCGGCCAAGGCCAGGGCCAGAGTAATCCAGGCGGCCAACCTGGCCAGCTTCAGGCCAGCGCCAAGGGGTCGGGGGCCGGGTATCAGGGCGCCTTCCAAGGTCTGGGTGAACTCACCATTGACCAGGCCGCGGTCAAGTACAACGTTGACGCGCAGGCGCTCAAGTCCCAGCTTGCGATCCCGTCGGCGGACCCGTATGAGAGCATCACAAGCCTACAGACCCAGGGGCTGGACAAGGCTGCGCTCCAGACGGCGCTCAACCAATTGGGGCGCATCCAGAACCCCAACCAGAAGGCCCTGGCCGAGAAGCGCCAGCAGGACTTCGAAAGCCTGATGAACCTGGCGCATGTCCAGTACAAGACGGCGCTGGTCAGCACTAACCAGAAGAATGCCGAGGCCGCGGCGAAGAGTGTCAACGATCTGGCGCGCTATTGGAAGAACCTGAGTGACCTGTACAGCGTGACCGCTCCGCCCACCTTCGCCGCCGACAAGGCGTGGAGTTCAGACCTGGCGAAGGTCGTCCAGGCTATCAACGCGGCCCAGGCCGCCATCGGCCAGGGCGACCTGGCCGCGGGCCACGAGGCGCTGGAGCCTGTGCGCGAGATTCTCCTCGACATCCGCACGCGCAACAACGCCCAGATCTTCCCGGATCAGCTCACCATCTTCCACCGCGCGATGGAGACGGTCACGACACCAACCACGGGCAAGACGGCCGAGACTCTGAGTGCCAACGACCTGGCTGCGATGAAGAGCGGCTACGCCAGGATGATCGAGACCTTCCGCCTCATCGAACAGGCTCCGGCCACCCTCAACGCCGAGCAGGCTCAGGCCTATCAGAGCCTGGTCCAGGCTGAACGCGCCGCCATGAGCGCGCTTGACCAGGCGCTGCAGGCGGGCGATAAAGCAACCACTCTGAAGGCGGCCGGCGATATCAAGGCAATCTTCACCAAACTCTTCGTTAACTTTGGCTAAGGCTGGCGCGGGCGGAAACCCCGGCGCTTCCGCCCGCCACTGTGACTCATAGACTCACGCACTCATTCCAGGAGAACGACCATGTCTAGTCAACCCCGCGTCATCAACAACGTCAAGCAGCGCCGCGGCCTCCGCAATCTCTGGGCGATCCCGACCCTCCGCCTGGTCAGCCAACTCGGCTTCAGCCTGTTCATCGTGTACGTCGCCGTCGTCCATACCCTGGCCGGTGAGGGGGGCGAGAGTATGACTGCCTCGCCCGAAGCGTTCTGCCCCTTCGGCGGCTTCGAGACTCTCTACAGCTACATCACCAGCGGTGGGCGCTTCATCCCCCATACCCACCTGTC
>CAZLBQ010000338.1:0-7125 GCA_964557745.1 uncultured Anaerolineales bacterium | reverse complement strand
AGCGCCTCGACCAGGGCGGGCACGGCGGCCGGGTCGCCGCTGTTGCCCAGGGCGACGCACACGTTGCGCCGCAGCCCGGCCCACTTGGCTCGCTTGATGGGGCTGCCCTGGAAGCGGACCCGAAACTCCTCCTCGGTCATCCGCAGTAGCGGGATGAGGTCGGGGCTAGCCCCGACCGCAGGGCGCGGTAGGAACTCGGCGTGGTTGGGGGGGACGCGGCGGCGATTGACGGGGCACACGTCCTGGCACAGGTCGCAGCCGAAAATCCAGGCGCCCATCAGCGGGCGCAAGGCACGGGGAATTGGGCCGCGATGCTCGATGGTCAGGTAGGAGATGCAGCGTGAGTTGTCGAGGACGCCCGGCGCGACGAGCGCACCCGTGGGGCAGGCGGGCAGGCAGCGCTCGCACGTCCCGCAGTGTGTCTTGAGCGGCGGGTCGGGCGGCAGCGCCACGTCCACTAGGAGTTCGCCCAGCAGCACCCACGAGCCATACTCGTGGGTCAGAATGTTGGTATTCTTGCCGTACCAGCCCAGCCCGGCCCGCTGCGCGACGGCGCGGTCGGTGATGCGCGCTGTATCTGACAGGGCGCGCATGTCGACCGGCCGCCCCAGCGTCTCCTGGACAAAGCCGTGCAGGGCCTGGAGGCGCGACTTGAAGACGGCGTGGTAGTCCAGGCCCCAGGCGTAGCGGGCGATGCGGCCACACGGCGCGCCGGGCCGGCTCATGTCCGTCTCGCCGTCCGTCAGATAGCTGATGCCGACGGCGATGATGGACTGGGCCCTGGGCAGCAGATGGCGCGGGTCGCCGGCTACGCGCGCACGCTCCACGGTGAACCACGGCAGGCCGGCCATGAGTCCGGCGGCGATGCGGTCCTCCAGGACGCGCTGGGTGTCGGGGAAGGGATCCGCCGTCGTGACGCGCGCGAGGTCGAAGCCTAACGCGTGGGCGTGGGCGACCACGCGCTGCTTCAGGCGAATGGCGTCGGTAGTGTAGATAAGCTCACAGTCTGGCATGGTGTAAATTGTAGGCCAACCGGGTTGGAAGTCGAGGACATTTGGAGCACGGAGGACACGGGAGGGGCGCGGAAGGCGCGGAAGTGTTTCTCCCGGCGTGACCCTTCCGCGTTCTCCGTGTTCCAAATGTTTCTCACGCCGTCTGAGTTGCGTTCTCCGTCTCGACGTGTCTGACCTGCTCCCGCGCGTAGCCCGCCAGCGCCAGTAGGCCGGGACCCGCAATACGCTTGGTCTGCCGCTCGATGTCCTTGAGCGAGCTCTCCATCTGGCTCAGGGGTTGCCGGTAGGGAAGCCCCGTCTCCAACCGATCGAGCACGAGCAGCGCCCGCTTCCCCAGCCACACCCAGTCTTCTAGCGCCTCGATCCAGGGCAGCAGGTTGGCGCGTAGGGCCAGGTTGCGCATGCGGTTCTTGAGGTGGTAGCAGGCCTCGTCCAGGCTCTGGACGGTCTCGGCCAGGGCGCGGACGTCGGGATGGCTCGTCAGTTGGCCTGCCCGCAGCGCCGCGAGGGCCGCGTTGACGCGCGCGTCGAGCAGCAGCGCATCGTCGCGGTGGAGGCAGGAGTGCAGCGAGGTCTCGGCGAACAGGCGCAACGCCGCGTAACTGCCGTCGCCCACCTCGCGCAGCGCCGCCTCCCAGGCCGCGTCCGGGTCGTAGCCCACCGGGTCATCAAAGTAGGCGGCAATGGTGAGCAGGGGAATCTTTGCCGCTTCGGCCTGGAGCATGAGGTTGGCGACAACGCCGTGAGTGGCGGCCGGGAGGTCGGGGGCACGGCCGCGCAGCGGGCCGATGTGTAACTCGCCCTTCATCGCCAGGTCATTGACCGGGTAGTTGTCCCACAGCAGGGGCTGACGGCGGACCACCTCGGCGAAAGACTGGAGATCCGCAGCCGTGACCGTGGGCGCGCAAATCTCGACGCCGGTGTAGAAGAGGTCGATGGCCGGGTCCAGCCCCTCGCCCAACGCGTGGAGATAGCGGCTGAACGGTGGCTGCCCGAAGTAGTCCAGCGGGCACAGGCTCAACGTGCACTGCGGGTCGAAGGCCCGCAGCCAGTGCAGCAGGTCATTCCCCAACTCGATGTGAGGCGTGGCGTCGCGCTCGCAGATCTTGCACTGCGGGTCGTGGTGCGCCTCGCACTCGATGTCGTCCACCAGCAGGCAGAAGGCGCGCACGCCACAGTCAAAGAGCGTACGCAGCTTGGCCGTGACGCGGTGGAAGTCAGTCGCGTGATGGTACTGGATCGGGGAGAGGGCGTAGCAGAACGTGACGCCCGCCACCTGGGCGACGGTGACCGTCTCGGCGAACTGGGCCAGGACGTCGTCGGGGTAGGGTTCCCACCAGCGCGCGCGGTGCTGGCGGTCGTTCTTGGGACCGTAGATATAGAGGTTATAGCCGTGGGCGCCGAGGAACCGAATCAGATCCTGGCGCTCCGGGAAGGTATAGTAGACGCCGTAGAAGCCTTCGACGACGCCGCGTACGGAAAAGGGTGAACCGAGCATGATAGTCTCCGCGATACGTGGCCCGCTGGGGCAGTGTGAGTGCCTTATCCTAAGTATACTTCTGCTCATGCCCGCAGAGTAATATTTATTACAACATCCTTTCTACTGAGGTTGCAGCACGCCGCGCTCCAACACCCACTGGCGGCGCTCGGCGTTCCAGGCCAGCGTCCACTTGCCGGTGAAGGTGCGGGTGACATTCCCACTCGGCGTGCGGTCCGTTGCTGTCAGGGTCACGCCGACAGCACTCTCGGCGGGCAGGTCCGTCGTCTTGACGCTCGCCGAGACGGTGTTCTGGTAGCCCGCCGCCCAGCGGTCGTACGAGTTGGCCTGCTGGTAGGCCGGGCTGAGGAAGGCGTAGGCTTCCCTCAACTGCTTGGCGTTGATGAGCTCGTAGAACTTCTCAACCGTCGCGACGCGCATCTCCGGAATGCCGCTGGTAGTTCGATCCACCTGCGCCAGGTCCGCCCCACGCAGTTGATAGCGCGTCGTGCGCAGCCCACTGGCGCAGCAGTTGGGTTCCCAGCCCGCGTACAGGGGCTCGCGTATGACGAGGCGGCCGCCCTCCGCCACTGCGCCAATCTTGTAGCCCGGCAGCGCCTTGACCAGCGCCGGCCCATTGGCTCCCTCGCGGTAGACCAGGATGACCGCATTGCCCGCCGTCCCGCCCGACGCCAGCGAGATGATGGCCTCCTCGCGCCCGTCGCCCGAGATGTCGGCGTACAGGATGCCCCGCGTCACGGCGTAGCCGCCCTGGCCGTCTTCGGGCTTCGTCCCCTTGACCCGCACAAACGGGCCGTAGTCCGTCCCTGGGATGGGCGGCGCGTTCGTGACATGCTCCAGGTTCGGGTCGGTCGTCAGGAACGTGTTCCAGTCCACCGTGCGCAGCCAGCCGGTCGCTCCCGCAACGGGGGGCGTGGCCGGGACCTGCACACTCGACGGCGTAGTGGTCGCGGCTGCCCGGGTCGCCGTCGCCGCGGGGCGCGTCGCCGTAGTCGTGGCCGCCGGGCGGACGCCAGTCGCCTGCGCGACGGTGGGGAAGGTCGGCGTGGCCGACGGCGCGGCGGTCGGCGGGGCAACGGTGGTGGCGGGGGGCGATGTGGGCGACGGCGGGGCGACCGTCGGTGTCGCCGCCGGGCGGATCGGCGTCGCTTGCGGCGGGACGCTGGGCGATGAGAAACAGCCCACCGTCAGGCTGAGGCACACGAGGACCAGGACTAGTCGAAGATGACGCATGCTCTCTTACTCCACGCGCAAGGGTTCGCTATTCGCTCTATATAACGGCAAACGGACGCTGCGAGTTCCTCGGCTGTCAACCAGACGCGGGTCCGGCTTGCCGCCGCTGTCGGTCGCGCTCGTAGAGGATGATGGACGTCGCGTTGGCGACGTTGAGCGACGAGGCCGAGCCGGCAATGGGAATGCGAAGCACCGTGTCGCACAGCGCCTGGTAGGCGGCGCTCATGCCCCACGTCTCATTGCCGACAATGAGCACGGTCGGCTGGCTGAAGTCGTACGCGTCGACATCCACCGTCCCTCGCTCGTCGCTGCCTACGACCCGCAGCCCGCCGAGCCGCGCTCGCACCCTCGTCAGCCACGTCTCGACGTCGGGTGGTCCTCCCAGCCGCACGACGGGCAGGGCGAACAGCGAGCCGGTCGTGGCGCTGATGGTCTCCGGGTCGTAGACATCGACGGCGTGGCCGGTGACGATGACCCCGTCCGCAGCCAGGGCGTCGCACGAACGGATGATGCTGCCCAGGTTGCCGGGGCTGGCCGGCCGGTCGCACACTATGACACACATCGCGTCGTGAACCGGGATGCGCGCCAGGTCGTCGTCGGGCATGGCGACCAGGGCGATTAGCTCCGACGGCTCTGTCTTGCCACTCAGTTTCGCCATCAACGCGGCCGGCAGCTCGAAGTGGACGCGCGCCTGCGAGCGGGCCAACACGTCCTCCGCCCACCCGGACAGCCGCCGCTCGCGAGTGTAGAGGAAAGCGTTGACCCGCCAGCCGTGGGCCAGCGCCTGGTTGATGGGGCGCACGCCTTCCAGGAAGAACTCATGGTTCTTATGCCGCTTGGTGCGGTTGCGCCGCAGCGTCTCGGCGTACTGGAAGTCGTTGTTCTCGGCGATAAGGCGCTTGACAGTGGGCATGGTCCCAAGTGTACCGATATGGTATCGCTAGTCAATTAACGCTTTGACGACTTTGACAGAAAAGAGCGGCTGTGCTATCTTAAGCGCTCCACAGGGCCAGACAATCGAGCTTGCGAGAGGGTGTCCGATGCCGATCCTCGAACTGCGGGGCGTGACGAAAGACTTTCGTGGCTTCCGTGCTGTCGACGGGGTGGACCTGGACGTGGCCGAGGGCGCGGTGCATGCCCTGGTGGGCCCCAACGGCGCGGGCAAGACGACGCTCTTCAACCTGCTCAGTGGCTTCCTCAAGCCGTCCCAGGGGACCATTCGCTTTGCCGGGGCCGACGTCACCGGCCTGCCGCCGGAGCAGTTGTCGCGGCGCGGCATGGCGCGCTCGTTCCAGATTACCTCGCTGTTCGAACAACTCACCGCCGTCGAGCACGTCGCCCTGGCTCTCCAGTCGTCGACTGGCCTGGGCTATCGCTTCTGGCGCTCGGACCGCGTCCTGACGCAGTTTCACGACCGTGCCCTGGCCCTGCTCGACGAGGTCGGCCTGGCCCACGTCGCCCATCGCGAGGTCAACTCGCTGCCCTACGGCCAGAAGCGCGCCCTCGAACTGGCCCTCGTCCTCGCCCTCGACCCGAAGCTGATGCTGCTGGACGAACCGACAGCGGGCATGGGTATGGAGGACGTGGAGCGCATGATCGCCCTCGTCCGCCGCGTGCGCGCCGGGCGGACCGTCGTCCTGGTCGAGCACAACATGGGCGTCGTGTCCTCGCTGGCCGACCGCGTGACCGTCCTCCAGTACGGGCGCGTCATCGCCGACGGGCCATATAGCGACGTCCGCGACAACCCCCAGGTCATCCAAGCCTATCTAGGGCAGGCCCATGCTTAAGTGGTGGCAGACGGCGGTCTTCTACCAGATCTACCCGCGCAGCTTCGCCGACGGCAACGGGGACGGCATCGGCGATTTCCAGGGCATCCTCGCGCGCCTCGACTACCTGCGCGACCTGGGCATCGACGCCGTCTGGCTGTCGCCCCACTATCCGTCGCCCTTCCTGGACTGCGGCTACGACATCGCGGACTACACCGGCGTCGCGCCGGAATACGGCACGCTGGACGACTTTAGGCGCTTTCTCGACGAGGCGCACCGCCGCGATATCCGCGTCGTGCTCGACCTGGTCCTCAACCATACCTCGGACCAACACCCCTGGTTCATCGAGTCGCGGTCGAGCCGCGACAACCCCAGGCGCGATTGGTATGTCTGGCATGACGGACGCGACGGCGGCCCGCCCAACAACTGGGACTCGGTGTTTGGCGGCTCGGCGTGGGAATACGACCCCGCCACCGCGCAGTACTACTACCACTTCTTTCTCACGGCCCAGCCTGACCTGAACTGGCGCAACCCGGCGGTCAAGCAGGCCATGTGGGACGCCGTGCGCTTCTGGCTAGACCTCGGCGTCGATGGCTTCCGCCTGGATGCCATTACCGCCATCTACGAAGACCCAGCCCTGCCCGACCACAGCGCGACAGGCGCCCATACCGGCCTGACCCAGATTCTGCAGCCGCCCACGACCGCCGCCGAGCAAGCTGCCCTGTTCGCGTCGCTGATGGCCCGCTATCAGTATCAGATGAACCAGCCAGGCCTCCACGAGTTGGCCCAGGAGTTACGGTCCCTGGTCGACGGCTATCCGGGCGACCGCGCGCTGGTGGGGGAGGCCGAGGAAATCGAGTTCTACGGCCGGGGCGATGACGAGGTGCACCTGGTCTTCAACTTCCCGCTGATGCGCACGCCGCGCCTGACGCCAGGGTTCGTCCGCGCCAACCAGGCCGAGCGGCTAGCGGCGCTGCCGCCGGGGGCCTGGCCGTGCAACACCCTCGGCAACCACGACGCGCCGCGCAGTTGGACCCGCTACGGCGACGGGCGGCACGACGCGGCGCTGGCTCGCCTGCACCTGGCCCTGCTCCTGACCCTCAAGGGGACGCCCTTCCTGTACTACGGTGAAGAGATCGGCATGACCGATCTCGACCTGACCGACATCCACCAGTTCCGAGACACCTGGGCGCTGAACATCTATCGTATCGCTGTCGAGGAGATGGGGATGGCGGAGGACGCGGCGCTGCGCCTCGCGGTCCAGGCGACGCGCGACCGCGCCCGGACGCCCATGCAGTGGAGCGCCGCTCCTAACGCCAGCTTCTGCCCGCCGGGGGTGGACCCCTGGCTGCCCGTCCACCCCAACCACGCCCAGGGGGTCAACGTCGCCGACCAGGAGGCCGACCCTGCCTCGCTGCTCCATTTCTACCGCCGCCTGCTGCGGCTGCGGCGGGCGACGCCGGCCCTGGTCGCGGGCGAGTACGAGCCGCTCGCCACAAGCCACGAGGCCGTCCTCGCCTTCCTGCGCGCCGACCCCGCCTCCGGCCAGACGTGTCTCGTCGCCCTCAACTTCTCGGACGCAGCGCAGACCGTCGACGTGGGCCTGGGCGGAGGG
>CAZLBQ010000337.1:0-7139 GCA_964557745.1 uncultured Anaerolineales bacterium | reverse complement strand
GCAGGTCGCCCGCGCCGCGAATCTCCAGGTCGCGCATGGCGAGGCGGAAGCCGCCGCCTAGCTCGCCACTGACCTCCATGACTGCTTCCAAGCGGCGACGCGCCTCGTCGCTCAACTCCAGGCCCTTGTCGTAGAACAGGTAGGCGTAGGCGCGCTGGGTCGAGCGGCCCACGCGGCCGCGCAACTGGTGCAGCTGGGCCAGGCCGAACTTGTCGGCGCGGTTGACGATGAGGGTGTTGGCGTTGGGAATGTCGAGGCCGCTCTCGATAATCGACGTGCAGACCAGAATGTCGATGCGGCCGGCGGCGAACTCGAGCATGACGCGCGCCAGTTCGTCCTCGTCCATCTGCCCGTGGGCCACGCCGATCATCGCTTCCGGAGCGAGGCGCTGCAAGTGCTGGGCGATGAGGTGAATGCCCTGGACACGGTTGTGGACAAAGTAGACCTGGCCACCGCGATCCATCTCGCGCATGATGGCCTGCCGCACCATGTTCTCGTCGTACTCGGCGATAACCGTGAAGACAGGCAGACGCTCTTCGGGCGGCGTGTCAATGGTCGATAGGTCACGCACGCCGGTCAGGGACATGTGGAGGGTGCGGGGGATGGGCGTGGCCGTCAGGGTCAGGACATCCACCTCCTGGCGCATCTGCTTGAGGCGCTCCTTGTGCGCCACGCCAAAGCGCTGCTCCTCGTCGATGATCACCAGACCCAGGTCCTTGAACTTAACGTCCTGGCTCAGCAGGCGGTGAGTACCAATGACGATGTCCACCTTGCCTTCCGCCAGCTTGTGGATGATGTCGGTCTGCTCACGGTCGGACTGGAGGCGCGACAGGCACGCCACACTGACCGGGAAGGCCGACAGGCGCTGCGAAAAGGTGGTGAAGTGCTGCTGGGCAAGGACCGTCGTCGGAACCAGGATGGCGACCTGCTTGCCGTCCATGACGGCCTTGAAGGCGGCGCGGAGCGCGACCTCGGTCTTACCATAGCCTACGTCGCCCGCGATGAGGCGGTCCATCGGCTTGGCCTGCTCCATGTCGGCCTTGACCTCCTCGATGACGCGCAGTTGGTCCTCGGTCTCGCTGTGGGGGAACGAGGCTTCCAGTTCGGCCTGCCAGGGCGTGTCGGGCGAGAAGGCATGGCCGGGCACGGTCTCGCGGGCGGCGTAGAGTTCGAGCAGCTCGCGGGCCAGTTCCTCGACGGCGCGTTTGGCGCGCTGCTTGACGCGTTCCCAATCGGTGCTGCCCAGGCGGCTGACGTCGGGGATGCCGTCGCCGACGCCGACGTAGCGCGAGACGCGGTCGACCTGATAGGTCGGCACGTAGAGCTTGTCGCCGCGCGCGTACTCCAGTTCCAGATACTCGCGCTCGGTGCCCGCCACCTCCATCTTGAGCATGCCCAGGAAACGCCCGATGCCGTGCTCGATGTGGACAACGTAGTCGCCGGGCCGCAGGTCGGAGAAGAAGGCTTCGGGCGGAGCGGCCTGGCGCTGGCGGGCGCGGCGGCGGCGGGGCAGCCGCCAGCCAAACAGCTCGCCGTCGCTGAGCAGCGTCAGCTTGACCTGTCCGTCCACCTTCCCATCGTCGTCGTCGCGGCCGCGGCGGGCGTCGTCCTGCCCCTGCAAGGCAACACGCAACTGGCCCGTCGCGTCGTCGGGTGGCGGCGGGGGCGGCTCGACGACGCGCCAGCCTTCGGCCAACGCGCCACGCACCAGGAGCAGGCTACGCGGGCCGGGCAGTTCAGTGACAGTTGTCGTCGGGGTCAGGTAGATGCCGTGGTCGCGGAACAGGTCGGCCAGACGGTCGGCCTGCCGCGAGACGAGGATGACGGCCTGACCCGCGTCGGTCCAGTCGAGGACCTGGCGGACGGCCTCGGCGAGTTGCCCGCCGTAGCGCGGGGCAGAGGCGAAGCTGGGCGCGAGGGTCTGAAGGTTGAGGGCAGCGGCGATGTTGGGCACGGCGGGCTGGCCGTTCCCCGGCTCATCGAGGATAATGGCGTGACGCGAGCGGATGACCTGCTCGACATCGCCCCAGGGCACGACGGGCACCGCGTCCCAGTTGTGGGGCAACTCGCCCGCCCGCACCTGGCCCTCGCGCAGCGTCTCGGCCTGCGCGCCCACCTCCGGGCCGACGGTCGAGAGTTCCTGCCAGTCGTCCAGCAGCACCCAGGCGTTGGGTGGCAGGTAGTCGAGGAGGGTAGCAGGCGAGGGGTGGAGATAAGGCTGGTAGAATTCAACGTTGCGGATGGGGACGCCGGCCTGGAGGGCCTCGCGCTCGCGGGCAAACGATGCCTGGGCCAGCGGGTGGAGGGATGACAGGTCGAGGCCGGCCAGGCGGTCGGCAATAGCCGGCCCCTTGCCTGGCAACGCCTCGGCGGCTGGGGTGATGGTGATGTCCTTGACCATCTCCGAGCTGCGCTGGGTCGAGGGGTCGAAGCAGCGTAGCGACTCGATCTCGTCGCCGAAGAACTCGATACGCACCGGCATGGTGCTGGTGGTCGGGTAGATGTCGACGATGCCGCCGCGATGGCTGATGGTACCCGGCGCTTCGACGACGGCCACCATCTCGTAGCCGATGGCGACCAGCCGCTCAAGCAGGCGGCCCAGGTCGAGTTGCTGGCCCTCGTGCAGATGCAGGATGGCCTTCTCGAGTTCGCCTGGCGTCAGGGTGCGCGTCAGCAGGCCCCGCGCCGAGGTGACGATAATGGGCCAGTCGTCACCGTTTTGTGGGCCGGCCGTGCCCTGGGCCTGCGGCTGCCAGAGCTGGGTGAGCGCGCACAGGGTATCGAGGCGCTGGCGGCGCGTCTCAAGGTCCCAGGTCACGCGCTCATAGGCCAGGGCGTCGGGGGCGGGGAAGCGCAGCACGTCATCGGGGCGGCGCGCGAAGGCGCGCAGGTGCTGCGCCAACTGATGGGCGCGATCCGGGTGGGCGGTCACCAGCAGGACGGGCGCTTTCAGGTCGCGCTGGAGGGCGGCCGAGAGCACCGGACGCGCCGTCTCCAGCGCCGCAACGCGCGCCAGCGAGGCCCCCTCGGCCTCACCTCGATAGCCACGCAGCGCCTTGACCAGCGCCCGGTAGCCCGGCGTGGTGCGGATGTAGTTGGTCAACCCGTACAACGTGAGATCCGCCATCCTACCTTAACCTTTGCCCGCGTTGAAGCGGTTCATCGCCGTTAGGAGGCCGTCTACCAGCCAGGTATCGATGGCCTGGGCCGCGCTGTCCACCAGGCCCTGGACAAAGCCTTCCTCGGACTTGTGCCAGGGGGCTAGGACGAAGTCGGCGGGGTTCCAGCCCTCCGGTGGGCGGCCCACCCCGACACGCAGGCGGGCAAACTCATTCGTCCCCAGGGCGGCGATGATGGATTTCATCCCGCCGTGGCCGCCCGCGCCGCCGCCCGGCTTCATACGCAGCGCGCCGAACGGGATATCTAGCTCATCATACGTAACCATGACGTGGGCCGGTGGGACTTTGTAGAAGCGCAAGAGAGGGGCCACCGCCTCGCCGCTCTTGTTCATATACGTCAGAGGCTTGGCGAGAATGACCCGCCGCCCGCGCGCCGCCCCCACCGCCACCCGCGCCTTGAGCTGCACCTTGTCGAGGCGCAGGCCGTACAGGTCGGCCAGGCGGTCGACGACCAGCCAGCCCACATTGTGGCGGCTGCGGGCATATTCCGGGCCAGGGTTGCCCAGGCCGACGATGAGGTACGGATCAGACGTCATGACGCGACTAGAGCAGGCGGCGCAGGAGCAGGACCAGACCGACGAAGGTAAAGATAGCCAGCGTGCCAATCGCACCGAGCAGGAACGCATCGCGGGCGCGGCTCAGATCGAGGGCGGAGGTAAAGGCGCGCTGGACACCTGAGAAGTCGGGCAGCAGCGACGAGCCGCTCCGCGTCGGGACGGCGGACGGCGTCGTCGCCGTCTTGGCGACGGCCGTCGGCGCGGGGGCCGTCGGCTGCGCCACGGCGACCTGGGGCGTGACCAACGGGAGCGTCGGCGGCGGCGGGATGGTGGGCAGAACGACGGTGGCCGTGGGCGTCGTGACCGTCGTACGCAGCGTGGGCGACACGCCAGGCGTGGGTGACGCAGGCGGCGTTGGCGAGTCTTCGGGGGTCGGAGGCTCAGCCTGGGTGGGCGTCGGCGGGGGGACGCGGTTGGCGACCTGGAGCTGGGTGACGACGGAGCGGCACACTTCTTGCGCGCGTTCATCGACGACGGTCAGTTTGAGGTTATACAGGCCATCGGCGATGGCGCGCGTGTTCCAGACATCGAGCCGACCATTGACAACCGGCCGGCGAATGACCTGGCTCACAGCCGACCAGGCATCGGGGTTGTTAAGCGGCGAGAACTCGACCTTGTAGAACTGGAAGCGGTCGATGTTGGCGCTGCCGAAGATTTCGACGTCGCCACGCACGACAGCGCCAGAACGTGGGGTGTTGATCAGGACATTGGCGCACTGCTGGAGCGGCGGCGCGGGCTGAGGCGCGGCGGCGAGCAGGGCCAGCGCGAGCACGGCCAGCAGGCTGAGGGCAAGAAACCGACGCATGAGGTCTCCTCAAACACGGACGTGGCGTCAGAGCGCCAACACAAAACTCTAGCACAAGTTAAGGCGAGCGGCAAATTCCTAGCCGCAATCCGCCCGCCTGCCTATAATCTGATACAGGCAACCTCGTGAGGACTGAGTACGGAGAGTGACGCGTATGCATCTCCTCAACTTCGGCGGGCAATTTGGCAACCCGGACGTCGCGCCGGCGTACCTGGTGTGCGCGTTCGTGGTGTGTCTGGGGACGTTTCAGATCATCGCCGCGCGCTACGGCTACATCGGGCTGGCCTGGGTGCGGCCACGTTGGCAGCCGGGTGGCGGGCTAGGCCTGGGCGTCGCGCTCATCATCGGCGCGACGGCGCTCTTTATGGACCGCGCCCACGCCGGCATCTTCCGCCCGGGACCGGCGGGGCTGGAACTATTCATCGTCTTCGCCCTGGCGCTGGCGCTCGCCCTGCCGCTGACCCTGGTGGGCGCGGCCATTCTGCAGACCGGGGTGACCCGCCGCGCCGCGCCGACGCGCGACGGCATCGTGGCCGAGGCGGTCGAGTTGCCGGCCGGTATCGGCTGGCTGTACCGGCCGCATGATGCGCGTGGGCCATGTGGCGCGGTGTGCGCCGTTGGGACGCCGGGCGCAGGACCGGAAGCGGTTGTGCCGCTGGCGACGGCGCTAGCGGAAGCGGGCCTGGTGGCCCTGGCTGTGGGGTGGAACGAAGCCGACGCCTGGCGGCCCGACGAGGAGAACGCGCTGGCGGCGGCGCTGAGCGCCGCGCACTTTCTCAGCCAGCGTGCCGATGTGGATGCGTCACGCCTGGGGGCGGCGGGCATTGGCCTGGGGGGCGATGTGGCGCTCCAGGTAGCAGCGACAGACCGGCGTATCCGCGCTGTGGTCGCCGTCGCTCCCTGGCTGGACCTGACCGAGGCCGAGCCGGGCTTGAGCCTGCTGCGCGATATGACCTTCCCCCAGGCGTGGCGCTGGCGGCGCAAGCTGCGTCGGACAGCCCGCCAACTCGACCCGCTGGCGCATGCCCGCCGCCTGGACACGCGGCCGGTGCTGCTCGTCGCGCCCGACGACCGCGGGCCGACGGAGCAGGCGCGGCGCAGCCTAGCGGCCCTGTGCCGCCGCCTGACCACCCTCCACGTGCCCAACCTCGGTCAGTCGCGCCAGGCTAGCCGCCAGATGGCCGACTGGATGACGGAGCAACTCGCATGGACCGCCTCCTCTTCCTCGCGCTGAACGACCTGGCCGATAACTGGCCCCTCCTCGACGCGACTGTGCGCTTCCTAGTGAATGATTATGTCATCCCCACAGCGCTATCGCTGATCCTGGTCGCGCTGTGGTTTTCGGGGCGAGAGATCAGCGGCCGTCGTCGTCGCCAACTGGCCGTCGTCCACGCGGCGTTTGCCGTCCTCCTCGCCAACTTACTGGTCAAGCTCTGCAACCTCGTCCTGTTTCGCCCGCGCCCCTTCGCCGACCTGGATGTGAACCTGCTGTTCTACCGCCCCACCGACTCGACGTTCCCCAGCAATCCGGCGGCGGTGGCCTTCGCCTTCGCCGCCGCCGTCTATCTCCACGAGCGGCAGTGGGGGATCGCGCTGGGGGTGCTGGCCGGGCTGTTCGGGCTGGCGCGGGTCATGGCCGGTGTCCACTACCCGCTGGATGTGGTGGGCGGGGCGGTGGTGGGCATCGTGGCGGCGCACGTGGCGCTGCGCGTGCCGGGACTGCGTCTCACGACACGCGCCCTCATCCGCGTCGGGCGGCGGCTCCTGCTCGCCTAGTAGACGAGCTTTCCAAACAGATGTACAATAGGAGTACCAACCCACGTTCGATACCCAAAAGGCGGTCTTATGACAATGACGTCATACTCCGAACTTGCGTCCACGCCCGACCTGCGCACGCCCCTGCCGGGGCCGCTGGCGCAGGCCAATCTCGCCCGCGACGACCAACTGATCTCACCATCCTACACCCGCGCCTACCCATTCGTGATGTCCCACGGACGGGGCTGCCTGGTGTGGGATGTAGACGGCAACCGCTTCCTGGACTTCACGGCGGGTGTCGCCACGTGCGCTACCGGCCATAGCCACCCCAAGGTGGTGGAGGCCATCCAGCGCCAGGCCGAAAAGTTCCTGCACATGGCGGGCACCGACTTCTACTACGAGTTGCAGGTCCAGCTGGCCGAGAAGCTGTGCGCCATCACGCCCGGCAACTTCCCCAAACGAGTCTTCTTCACCAATTCCGGCGCCGAGTCGAACGAGGCGGCCCTCAAGCTCGCCCGCTACCACACGGGCCGCTCGCGCCTCATGTCGTTCATCGGCTCGTTCCACGGGCGAACGATGGGGGCGTTGGCGCTCACTGGCAGTAAGGCCATCCACCGCCGCGGCTTCGAGCCGCTCATGCCGGGCGTGACCCACACGCCCTATGGCTACTGCTACCGCTGCCCGATTAACCTGACTTACCCTGACTGCGACATTGCCTGCGTGGACTACATCGAGGACACGCTGTTCCGCCGCTTGGTGCCGGCCGACGAGGTAGCGGCCATCTTTGTCGAGCCAATCCAGGGCGAAGGCGGTATCTGGCCTGCGTCAGCGGAGTATCTGCAC
>CAZLBQ010000336.1:0-7143 GCA_964557745.1 uncultured Anaerolineales bacterium | reverse complement strand
TATGGTGGGAAGAGGCGGGCGGTAACGGGGAAGTCTCACCCTGAGGGAGATGCGCCTTTCGCGTAGACTATAAGGTCAGTCTGTTACCTATTTGTTGCTTGTCCAGTGTCCGTCTGGAGGCTGCTCGCTGGGGGACGGGACGTTCAGGCCCGCGCTCCCATGGGACGTCAGGCGGGGCAGACAAGACACAGGCGGGCTGCAGAGGGCTTGCGGTCGCGACGGCGCGCGTCGTCAGCTTCAAGCAGACCCGACAGGTTTTGGCAACCTGTCGGGTCCATTACGCTCATAGCAGCGACGGCAGGGCGCTTAGTAGGCGGCGCTCTTCTGATACGTCCGGAATGCCGTCTTGTGCGCACCCGCATAGTTGTCCCTGGCGCTGCCGCCTGTCTGTAGACCGTAGTACAAGGCCGACTCGGGCGTGTCCTGGCTGGCGAACCAGTAGCTATTCAGAATGTAGGCGAGTGTCTTAAACGTTCCGTAAGCCGTTTGCAGGTTGTCCGACTGCACTTTCTGACTGACGTTGTTCGTCGCCCACCCGAACTCCGTAATCACCGTCTTCTTCGGCGTCGCCGCGCCTTCGACGCCGACGTACACCGCCCGCACTTCGTCGAGCTTGCTCTTCAGCTTGCTCGCCGAGGTGCGCCCCCACTGGTCAACGTACAGGTGCTGCCCAATCAGGTCTAGAGGATACGAGCCATAGCTCGCCTTGACCGCATCCCACTCTGCCTTCACCTGTCCCTGGAGGTACGTGCAGGCCAGGTAGTTGGCGGCGGTCGGGCTGGCGCTGGGTGAGCACGCGACGGCGGCGGGTGTGCCCGCTTTGTCCATGGGGGCCGGCCGCTCCGTCTTGTACTCGGTGAACACCCGGACCTCGACACCCTTAACCGTGCGGGCGACGCCGCTCGAGTCGCCACTGACCACCGCGCCGCTGACAAACCTCACGCCCAGGTTCGGGTCGGCCGCCCGCGTGTCCTCGTACACGTGGCGCAGCAGCCAGGCGAAGTTGGAGGGATAGATGAACGTGACGCCCTGGTAGACACCCGGCGCCGGGTGCTCGGTCCAGGCATTCGGCTCATTCCACACCTGCCACACCGAGATGCGCCCCTTGAAATGCTGGGTCAGGACAACGGCGGCATTCTGCGCGAAGGCCCGCAGGTAGTCGTTGTCGCCCGTACCGCCCGCCAGCTCGGCGTTGTTGACAACCCAGTCCGCCTGCTCGCCCGGCCACGACTCGTTGGATAGCAGGCCGAGGACCTGCAAGCCACGGCCCAGGGCATCGTTAATCACGATATCATAGGCGCTCAGGGCCGTCTTGCCGTTGCAGCCTGGCGAGGTCCAATTGGTGTAGCACGCGCCGAGGCGGAAGTTGACGCGGATCCAACCGGCCCCGGCTTCCTGAATGAGAGGCAATTGGCGTTGGTAGGCGTGGGGAAAATCGAGGCGGCCGGCGTCATCAATTACCCAGCCGGCCTGCAAGCCCTGGTTATTGGCCGCCGCGTTGGCGACCGACCCCGAGCCGGCGGCGAAGCCGAGCAGACAAACGACGGCGATCACAAGCAGACGTCGTAGATGGAGAGGAGTGAGCATCGGAGCCTCCTTGCTCAGACATGGCCCACTTGCAGTTGCGAGGCCCACCCGCGTCACGGGCAGGCCAGTGGGGACGACGCGGTCCCCCTCTTCCAGTGTACATCGGTTTGGCGGTTCTATGTACACGAGAAGCGGGCAATTCGCCGACGAATGGACAAAGTTTCACGCCGTCTTTATCGAGCCTAGCCCTACGTCGTCGTTAGCGCTAACGAATATTTGCCATTCTACCGTTGTCTCGTACAATTGCGATAGCTACGCTGCGTTTTCGGGAGCCGAGGATGAAAAAACGACCCACTATCGCCGACGTGGCCCGCGCCGCCGGCGTCTCGCTCATGACTGTCTCGCGGGTGATGAACGACAAGCCGGGCGTCGGCGAGGAGACCCGCCAGCGGATTCGCCAACTCGTGGAGGAGATGGGCTATCGACCCAGCGAGATCGCCCGTGGGCTGGCGACGCGCCAGACCTCGACCCTGGGCCTGATGGTCCCGGATATCGCTAACCCCTTCTTTGCCCAGTTCGCGCGCGGCGCCGAGGATGCCGCCTTCGACAACGGCTACAGCGTTTTCCTCATCAACACCGCCGAGTCCATCGAGCGGGAGGTGGCGGCGCTCGAGTCTCTCCATCAGAAGGAGATTGACGCCGTGATTCTGTGCAGCTCGCGGTTGCCCGGCGACGAGTTGGAGGCCTATACCGAGCGCTTTCCGGCCGTTGTCCTCTTCAACCGCGAGTTGGCCGGCGCGCCGACCAACGTCGCGACCCTCAACGTCAATGACAGCCTGGGCGCTCAACTCGCCGTGCAGCGCTTCGTCAGCCAGGGTCGGACTCGCATCGCCATCCTGGCCGGCCCGTCTACCTCGACGTCCGGCCAGCGCCGCGTGGACGGCTACCGCGCGGGGCTGCGCGAGGCCCACCTCGTCTTCGACCCCGAGATGTTGGAGTACGGCGCGCCGTTCATCGAAGGGGGCTACACCGCCGCGCAGGCGATTCTGGCCCGCCGACCGCGCGTCGACGCCATCTTTGCCTTCAACGATCTCGTCGCCATCGGCGCCATGCAAGCCTGCGAGGACGCCCAGCGGCGCGTCCCCGACGACATCGCCATCATTGGCGTCGACGACATCCCCCTCGCGTCCCTGGTGCGGCCCCGCCTGACAACTCTGCGCGTCGATCTGACGGGCGCCGGCCGCCAGGCCGTGCTCGCCGCGCTCGCCATTGTCAACCGCAATGGCGGCCCGCTCTCCCCCACTTACCAGTTGGACCCCGAACTCGTCCTCCGCGAGTCGGCCTAACTCCCCCTCAGCCTCGCCCAGCCCAGCGGTAACGTTAGAGAGGAGGGTTGCTAACGCGCCCCCTCCTCTTCTTGCCGAATTTCGTCCAGTTTCGTCTCATTTTCGTCCCTCTACCCCCTTGACAAAGCCCAAAATCGTGGTATACTGGGGATACAAATACGTTAGCGCTAACTCAGTCAGCGCCAGCCAATGAGGAGAGGTAACAATGAGCGCCGTGGCCGCTGCCCCCCAATCTCAGGTTCCGACAACTGAAGAGTTCGTATCGCCCCCTGGCCGCTGGCGGTCGCTCAGTGCGATGGCCGTGGCGTTCGTGGTGGACAACCAAGAGGGTGGCCTGATCAACGTCCTGTTCCCGGTCATCATGCAAGCGCTGGCGCTGCCGCTAAGCGCCCTGGGTGTCCTCGGCAGTATCAGCCGCTTCGCCCGCATGCTCTTCGGCCCACTGTGGGCCATCGCGGCCGACAAGTGGGGCCGCAAGCGCATCCTGTTCATCATCACCGGCGTGTGGGGCCTCTGGACTGTCGCCGCCGGCCTCGCCCAGAACTACACCCAACTGCTCATCCTGTACACCATCGGCGTCCTGGGTACGGTGGGCGCCGAGCCGATCGTCCAGGGCATGGTGCCTGACTACTTCAAGGAGACGGAGACGGGCAAGGCCTTCGGCTTCCTCCGCTCCACGGCTGGTCTCGGTGGCCTGGTCCTGACGCCCCTCATTGGTCAGCTCGCCAACGTCGAGAACGGCTGGCGCTACGGCATGTTCATCATGGGCGGTATCGCCATCCTGAGCGGCATCCTGATCCTCACCATGGTCCGCGAGCCTGAAACCAGGTCCGGCGCCGGCGGGCACGCCAGCTCCTTCGACTTCAAGGCCATGGCCGGGCTGTTCAAGACCCCGACGATCCTGCTCATGGCCGTCAGCATCATCTTCGTCACCCTGCTGGTCCTGCAGACCTTCTTCGTCACCTACTTCGTCAAGGTGCGCAGCTGGGACACGGCGGGCGCGGCGTGGCTGATGACAGTGTGGATGGGCGGCTTCCTGATTAGCTCCTTCGCGGGCGGTATCCTCGGCGACTGGTTCGACCGCAAGTTCGGTCCCAAGGGTCGCATCATGATGTACCAGCTGTACTGTGTGGTCTTCGCCGCCATGAGCTTCATCGCCCTGCAAATCGACTGGGGCCACGGTCCCATCCTGTACGTGATTGTCTTCCTCCTAGGCCTGGTGACGGCGGTTGGCTTCTCCTGCTCGATCGCCCCGATGGTGTCGGCGGTGGTGCCCCGCTCCGTGTCCGCGACCGCCTTCGGCCTGCTGTTCGGCCTGATCCAGGGTCTCGTCGCCGCCGTGCTCTCGCTCGTGGCGGGCAACCTGGCCGAGACGATCGGCCTGCAGAGTGTGATGTTCTGGATGCTCACGGTGCCGTACGCGGTCAACGCCGTAATCTGGTTCCTCTTCTACCGCTACTACCCCAAGGATGTCGAAGCGCAAGTCGCCCGCACCGCCGCCGAGAAGGCTGCTGCGGCTGCCTAATCCCTCTCCTCAGTGGGGCATGCAGGTCGAGAGACCACCATGCCCCACCCTCTCTGCCAGGAGGCAGTGATGCTGTACCCGATCCAGAACGACGTGCGCAACAAGCTCGATATCTCGGGGATTTGGGACTTCCAGCCGGACCCAGAAGAGGTGGGTGAGAAAGAGCAATGGTTCAATGGTTTGCCCCAGGCGCGCCCCATCGCCGTGCCCGGTAGCTGGAATGAGCAGTACGCGGACGTCTTCAACTACACGGACCGCAGCTGGTACCTCAAGCGCACCTTTATCCCCAGCAGTTGGAAGAATGAGCGCGTGTTCCTACGCGTCGGCTCGGCCAACTACAGCGGCACAGTCTACGTCAACGGCGTCAAGCTCGGCGAGCACAAGGGCGGCCATCTGCCCTTCGCCTTCGACATCACCGAGCGCGTCCAGTGGAACCAGGCCAACGTCATCGCCATCAGCGTCGAGAACTACCTCATCCAGGACCGGGTGCCGCCGGGCGGCGCGGGTCCGCTCGGCGTCTCAGGCTTCCCAGGCACACCGTACGACTTCTTCCCCTTCGCCGGCCTGCATCGCCCCGTCGTGCTGTACTCCGTCCCGCAGACCCACATCGCAGACGTGACGGTCGTCACTGAGATCGACGGCCAGAACGGGGTCGTGAAGGTGGCGGTCAAGGTCAGCGGCCAGGCGACCGAGGCCAGGGTCGTGGTGAGCGGCGCGGGCCAGACGGTCGAGGGAACCATCGCCCTGGCGAATGGCGCGGGCGAGACGACCCTCGTCGTCGCCAACCCCCGCCTGTGGTCGCCCGAGGCCCCCTTCCTGTACGACCTGGACATCACCACCGACGGCGATCACTACTCGCTGCCGATTGGCATTCGCACCATCGCTGTCCAGGGCAAGCAAGTTCTGCTGAACGGGCAGCCGGTCACGCTCAACGGCTTTGGCCGCCACGAGGACTTCATCGCCAGCGGCAAGGGCCTGAACCTGCCCCTGCTGGTCAAGGACTACCAGCTCATGCGCTGGGTCGGCGCGACGAGCTATCGCACCTCCCACTACCCCTACAGCGAAGAGGAGATGCAGCTGGCCGACCGCGAGGGCTTCCTCATCATCGACGAGATCCCCGCCGTCTCCCTCCAGTTTGAGACGCCCGAGCTGATCCCGATCCACCTGCGCGAGTGCCTGCGCGCCATCGACGAGCTAATCGCCCGCGACAAGAACCACCCGAGCGTCATCATGTGGAGTGTCGCCAACGAGCCGATCCCCCAGAACCCCCGCGCGCGTTTCGGCGGTTGGCGGCCTGCGCCCGGCACAGATGACACGGGCAAGCAGTTCCTGGACACGCTTGTCGCGCGCGCCAGGGAGTTGGATCCGACGCGCCTGGTGACGGTGGTCGGCTTGATGGGCGCGCCCAACGAGTGGCTGGACAGCAGCGATGTCATCTGCATCAACCGCTACTGGGGCTGGTACACCGACGGCGGCGAGTTGGCGAAGGGCATCCAGAAGATGGACGCCGAGTTTGACGTCCTCTGGCAGGAGCTAGGCCGCCCCATCATCGTCACCGAGTTTGGCGCGGATACGGTGGCGGGCCTGCACGGCGAGCCGGCGGTCATGTTCACGGAAGAGTACCAGGCCGACTTCATTCGCGGCTATCTAGAGGTGGCGGCCAAGAAGGACTTCGTGGTCGGCATGCAGGTCTGGAACTTCGCCGACTTCGCGGCGGTGCAGGGCATCAACCGCGTGGGCGGCCTGAACTTGAAGGGCATCTTCACCCGCACCCGTCAGCCCAAGATGGCGGCGCAGGTGCTGCGCGAGTACTGGCGCAAGTAGGCTGCGGTTGAGGAAGAGGCAGCCATGGATGTCGAGACCCTAGCGCGTACCATTCAGAGCATTCTGGCCCCGGTGGTCATGATCTCAGCCTGCGCGATCATCCTGGGGGGTCTGTGGGGTCATGTGTCATCCATCAACGACCGTCTGCGCGCCATGAACCGCGAGCGCCTGGAGTTATGGCGCGCCGCTTCCGCCGATGCCTATACGATGGAGCGCCTGCTCCAGATCGACACGCAGACGCCCACCCTGGTGCGCCGCCACCGCCGCGTGATCCAGGCCATCGTCAGCATGTATGGCGCGATCCTCGTTTACATTGTCAGCATGTTTGCCATCGCCGGCGCGAGCCTGGTGAACATCTCGGCGGCCCTGGCGCTGCTGCTGTTCCTGGTCGGAACGCTGTTGCTCCTGGTCGCCATCCTGCTGGCGATCCTCGAAATTCGCATCTCGCAGACCGCGATCGAGTTCGAGGTTCGCCGGGTGGGCAGCCTGCGCCACTCATAGCCCGTCCATCGCGAATGCGATAGCGCCGCTTCCCTCTACGTCAACAAGGAGACAACAGTGCTCTACCCCATTCAAAACGACAAACGGAACAAGCTGGACCTGTCCGGCATCTGGGATTTCAAGACCGACCCCGACGGCAGCGGGGAACAGCAAGGCTGGGCCAACGGACTGGCGGACTCGCGCCCGATGGCCGTGCCGGGCAGTTGGAACGAGCAGTACGAGGACCTCTTCGGGTACCTGGGGCTGGCCTGGTACGTGACCCGCACCTTCGTGCCCTCGACCTGGCAGGGGCAGCGGGTATTCCTCCGCGTCGGCTCGGCCAACTACCATGGGACCGTCTACGTCAACGGCGTCAAGGTCGGTGAGCACGAGGGCGGCCACCTGCCCTTCGCCTTCGAGATCACCAACCACGTCAGGTGG
>CAZLBQ010000335.1:0-7146 GCA_964557745.1 uncultured Anaerolineales bacterium | reverse complement strand
CCGCAGCCGCCAGCGCTGACAATTGCCACGCCACCGATCACCGCCGCTGACCCCTATCAACTGGTCAGCGGCATCCTGCCCTTCCACGGCACGGCCAACGACACGATTGGCCTGGCCGGCGTGCAGCTCCGAGTGGGGACGCTGCCCTTCGCCGACGCCATCTTCAGTGGCGGGACGTGGCGCATTGCCTACCACGTGCCTGACCCTGAGGGGCAGAACTTGCCTGTCACCGTCCGCGCGACGGACCTGGCGGGCCGCGTGACCGAGATCACTCAGACTGTGCTGGCGGACCTGTCGACGGCTCAGCCGCCCGATACGACCATCACGGACAGCCCGGCGAACCCGAGCCGCAACGCGGTCAGCTTTAGCTTCACCGGGACGCCAGGCGAGCGAGGGATCGGCGGCTTCGAGTGTCGGCTCGATGGCGGCGCGTTCGGTCCGTGCGCCAGCCCCTGGAGCCTGAGCGGGCTGAGCGCGGGCAGCCATACGTTCACCGTGCGGGCTATCGACTCCCAGGGCTTTGTCGACCCGACGCCCGCGAGTTATACCTGGCGCGTCGTGAGTGGGAGTACAATCTATCTGCCGCTGATCCGGCGCGGGCGCTAGTCGTCCGCGCCGGGCGCCGGGGCCAGCCGATGACCGCCCATGAGTCTGGCGATTTTGGCGGCGGTCATCGGCGGCCCCTTGCAGCTTCGCCGCACTGAGTTGCGCAGCGTCGACGATGACCTGGCAGTCGGTGGGGTGGGACGGACGACGCTGGGGATGATCGACACGCCTCCCCGTCCTTCAGCCTGACAAGCAATTCGCCCCGCCGTCTTAACCGACGCGGGGCGAATTGCCTAGCCTGACTGCCGTGGCGGCCCGACTATCGCTCGATCCAGCCTTCCTCGAAGCGTCGTCTCAGACGCCGCCAGCCGCCGCACTAACAAGGTCAGGAGGCCGGGCGAATGTTCTGGTTGAAGCGGAAGACGTTGTGCGGGTCATACTGCCGCTTGATGGCCCGGAGCCGCGCCAGGGTCGCCGGGGGGTAGGCATCGCGGATGCGGCCGTCGCCTTCGTTCTCCAGGAAGTTGACGTACACACCCGACCCTTCGTGACGAATGGCCTGCCAGAGGTCATTCGTCCACGCGCTGTGCTTGGCCTCGTCCTCGGTCGGGTCCAGCCAGAGGGCGATGATCGCCACAAAGTAGCGCTGGTCGCGGTGGGCAAACGCGGTGGCGTCCGGGGCAACGCGCGCCATCGCGCCGCCCAGGCCCCGGAACTGAATGATGCTGTAGGGCGAGGTGGCCGCGTGCAGAGCCGCGAGCGCCGCGTCGACCGTCTCGTCGCTCAGGTCGTGGGCGAACATCATCCGAATCGACACAGCGTGCGGGAGGGCGGCCTGCGCCGTGAACTGGTAGATGTCCGGGTAGGGCATCGGCCCCACCGCCTCCGCCACCGGCGTCGCCAGGGCCCGCAGGGGGGCCAGGGCGCGCTCGCCCTCGGCAATGCCACCCGTCCAGCACACGTAGATGGACATCACCGGCTCGCCCACGCGGTTGGCCGGCACATAGGGTGCGGGCGGGGCGTGTGTCAGGTGCGCAATCGTCGTGAGTTCCTCGGGCGCCGTGACCACGTAGTCGAGATAGCCGCGCAGTACCTCGCGGGTGGCCGGCAGGATCAGCTCGCCGCCGAGAATCTGGCCGACCGGCGCCAGACGATAGGTGAACTCGGTCACGATGCCGAAGTTTCCACCGCCGCCGCGGATGGCCCAGAACAGGTCGGGGTGCTCGTCGGCGCTCGCGGTCACAATCTCGCCCGCCGCGGTGACCACTTGCGCCGCCAGCAGGTTGTCAATCGCCAGGCCGTACTTGCGGACCATGAAGCCGACACCGCCGCCCGTCGTCAGCCCACCCATCCCTACCGAGTGGGTATCGCCGGTCGAAAGCGCCAGGCCGTGGGCATTGGCCGGACCGGCAAGGTCACCGGAGGTCGCGCCGGCCTGCACCCGCGCGGTCCGCGTCGTCGGGTCAACCACGACGCGCTTCATACGCGACAGGTCAACCACCAGGGCGTCGTCAATCATACTGTGGCGCGCGATGCTGTGGCCGCCGCTGCGAACTGCCAGGGGGAGCGCGTGGCGAACGGCGAATTTCACTGCTTCCGCCACATCCCCGGCATGGGCCGCGCGCACAATCGCCAGCGGTCGGCGGTCGACGGTAAGGTTGACGACCTTGCGCGCCTCGTTGTACTCGGCGCTGGTCGCGGTCAGGACCTGGCCGTCGAGCCGCGCGCGCAGGTCGTCGAGAGCGTCATTCACCGTAGGCTCAAATGTGAGGGTCATGGGGGGGATTGCGATGGTCATTGGAGAGTCCTTTCATGGGCTTGGGAGGTTGGGAGGGGGAGGCGGCGCGCCGGCCGCCTCCCACCCGATGAGGGCACGACGCTGTGCTATTGACGCCAGGTAAGCAGCAGGTTGAAGACAGTCTGGTTGACGCGCGTGCCGAAGTTGGCAGAGGCGCTCTGATACGTGTTGATGGCGAACACGTAGCGGCCGCTATCCAGTCGCCGCCAGACAGGCGAGCCGCTCTGGCCGGGGATCATGTCGATGAAGTAGTACACCTGGTTGGCATCGACCCGCGCCAGACCCTCGGCTTCCCACCACTGCGTCCCGAAGGGCTTGTCACTCGGATAGCCGGACAGGTTCCCCAGACCGCTGAGGATGGTGTTGTCATCCCACACGGCGAAGCCAAACCAGCCCACCTGGTTGCCCAGGGTATCGTTGGGCAGGATGATCGCGCCGTAGTCGTACTGCGTTGTACCGTACCAGATCCACCCGTTCACGGTGCGCAGCGCACTGCCGCTGACGGTCTGCGACCCGAAGGGCGCTTGCGCGGCGTCGCGGCCCGGGATGACCTGGATGCTGCGCGCCCAGCCGCCGGCGTCGCGCATGTAGACACAGTGGCCGGCCGTGGCCACGGTGTGCGGGCCGATGAAGAAGCCGGTGCACGTTCCCGTCTGCCCGTCGGGGCGCGAGATGACGAGATGGGCGATGGCGCTAAAGGGGTAGCTCGTCGCCGGGCTGATCCGTTGGCGGTCGTCGGGGCCGAAGACATAGTCCGGCCCGAACTTGCCCGTTGGGCGCTTGATGGGGAACTCCAGGCCAGAGGCGTCCTGAGGCTGATGCTCGGCGAGTGCGGCCGGGCGGAACGGCTCCGCGACCTTGAGCGGCAGCCCCTTGTGAGCGACCTCGTCCTTCGTCGCACCTGCGGGCGAAACGGACTGATGGGCTTGCGCGGGGTCGGGCTGCGTGGTGTCGGGACCGTCTGCCCACGCCGAGCGCGTCAGCACGAGGGCCAGCGCGAAGGCGGTGAAGAGGACGACACGACCGATACGTATTAGGTTTTTCATCGCTTGACTCCTGTTCTTTCATAGGGCGTTGGTCTGATAGCCCCATTAAACCAGGAATCGGCGGCCAGCACGAGGCGGTTTCCGCGATAAGACCGCCCTACAACCGCGACAAGAGCGGTATAGCGGCGCGCGATAACGGTCGGGCGGCGCCTTTGCATTCACGAGGGCGTCTAGGTACAATGACGTCGCTGTCACCAAGCCCTTGTGAGATACACCCCATGACTGATGAGCTTTCCTTCGGCCGCTGGCTCAAGCGCCGACGGAGCGGCCTCGGCTTCACGCAGGCGGAACTGGGCCGCCGCGTGGGCTACGCCGAGGGCACGAGCCGGAAAATCGAGGCGGACGAGCTACGACCGTCCCACCAACTGGCGGAAAGGCTGGCGGATGAGCTAGCCATCCCGCCGGAAGAGCGAGCGGCCTTCATCCGCTTCGCCCGTAACGAGACGGCTGACGAGCCGGCCCTCCCTACGCACCCCGCCGCGCCCACGCCAGCGCTGCCCCCCCGGCCGCCCACCAATCTCGCTCTACCCCGCGACCCCCTCATCGGCCGCGCGCAGGTCGTGGCCTCGGTCTACAGCCTTCTTCTGCGCTCGGATATCGGGCTGGTCACGCTGACCGGGCCGGGCGGCGTGGGCAAGACCCGCCTGGCGCTCGAAGTCGCACGCGCCTTCATCGAGCATGATAGCGTGGAGCGCGAAGGCGCCCCGGCCCACGCCGCGCCCGACGCGCCAACGCGCCATCCTTTCCCCGACGGCGTCTACTTTGTCAACCTGGCGCGGATCGAGGATCCACAACTCGTCGCGTCGACGATTGCTCACACGCTGGGGGTCGCTGAAGTGGGCGTCCGCCCGCTGTCGGAGAGCCTGACGAGCTTCTTGCAGGCGAGACGCCTCCTGCTGGTGCTCGATAACTTCGAGCAGGTGGTCGCCGCCGCGCCGCTGGTCGCCGAGCTGCTGCACGCGGCGCCCCATCTCAAGGCCCTGGTCACCAGCCGGGAGACGCTGCGTCTGCGCGGCGAGTACGCTGTGGTCGTGCCGCCGCTGTCTCTGCCACCGCTCAGCCGAGACGACGGGCTGGCGACACCCGCCACAGCGATGGTTCTCACGCATCCGTTATCCTTCGTGACGCAGTGGCCGGCGGTGGAACTGTTTGCGGCGCGAGCGCAGGCGTCTAGAGCCGACTTCGTGGTCACGGACGAGAACGCGGCAGCCATCGTCGAGATCTGTGCCCGTCTCGACGGCCTGCCCCTCGCCATCGAACTGGCGGCGGCCCACATTCGGCTGCTCTCACCACAGGCGATCCTGGCCCGCCTCGACACTCAATTGCGGTTCCTGACGGGGGGCGCCCGAGACCTGCCCGCCCGCCAGCAGACTATGCGGGCGACGCTCGAATGGAGCTATCAGTTGCTGGATGAGGCAGAGAAGACCTTGTTTCAGCGGCTGGCTGTATTCGCGGGTGGCTGTACGCTCGAGGCGGCGGAGGCGGTGTGTAATGCCGACGGCGCCCTGCCGGACGCGCTGGCGAGCATGGCGTCGCTGGTCGACAAGAGTCTGTTGCGGCAGCGCGATGGTGTCGGAGGCGAACCTCGTTTCTTCCGGCTCCGCGTGATCCGTGAATACGCCGCGGAGCGGCTGGCGTTGAGTGGCGAGTCCGAAGCGATGCGCCGCCAACACGCAGCCTTCTTCCTGACGTTGGCCGAGCAATCGAGGGCCAGGTTGACGGGACCTGAGCAGCAAGTGTGGCTGGACCGGCTGGAGGAGGAACACGACAATCTGCGGACGGCGCTAGAATGGTTTCAGGTGACGGGTGACGTCGACAGGGGGTTACGCTTGGCGGCGGCGCTCGGCCAGTTCTGGTACATCCGAGGCCATCTCACGGAGGGACGCCGCTGGCTAGACACGCTGCTGACGCTCCAATCCGACGCCGGCCAGTCGACCACTGAGCATCAGACGCCCAGCCTGACCGCGCGGGCGAACGCCCTCAACGTGTCGGGCCTGCTCGCGTTCCAGCAGAGCGACTTCCAGTGCGCCGTCACCCGCCTCGACACGGCGGTGACGATCCAGAGGAGCCTGGGAGACAAGCAGGGCATGGCCCTCGCCCTCAACACCCTCGGTCGCGTCGCGCGCCAGCAGGGCGACGTCGTCCGCGCGCGGACGCTGCACGAGGAGGCGTTGGCCTTGTGGCGCGAGGTGGGCGACACGTGGGGCATCGCGCGCGGCTCCCTCAGCCTGGGCGTCGCCGCGCAAGACCAGGGAGCCTATGGGCAAGCGCTGGCCCTGCTGAGCGAGAGCCTGGCCCTGTTTCGGCAGTTAGGGGATAAGTGGCTGACGGCCTTCGCCCTTGACTTCCTAGCGGCCACGGCGATGTTCCAGGGCGACTACGCGCGCGCGCTCGCGCTGCAAGACGAGTGTCTGGCCCTGCGCCGTGAGCTACGGGAGAAGCGGGGTATCGCCGCCTCCCTGAACGACCTGGGGTTGATCGCGTACTATCAGGGCGACTATGAGCGAGCGGCGGCGCTCTACAACGAGGCCCTTCCGTTATGTCAAGAACTCGGCGAGCAGTGGTTGATTGCCGTGATCCTCGACAATCTGGGCTGCGTCGCGCGCGCCCAGGGCGACACGGACCGGGCCACAACCCTCGGCTCGCAGGCCCTCACGCTGCGTCGCGACCTCGGCGACAAGCGAGGTATAGCGGAGTCGCTGGAAGGGCTGGCGGCGGTCGCCGGCGCGCAGGCCGACTTCGAGCGAGCCGCGCGGCTCTTCGGGGCGGCCGAACGGCTGCGCGAGATGATTGGCGCTCCGCTCCCGCCTCCCGTGCTCTCCGAACGTGAGAGTTGCGTGGCGGCAGCGCGCGCCGCGCTGGGCGAAGCGGCATTCGCGGCGACGTGGCGGGCAGGACAAGCGATGCCAGTGGAGGAAGCCATCGCGGATGCGTTAGGGGGAGCCGATGGGCAGCGGCTCCCCCTATGAGGAAGAGGCGTGGGGAGGGGTGAGGCTTACGGCCAGGCGAAGGGCCAGTTCCCGCCCGTGGAGTAGTTCGGCGTCACACCGAAGGGACTACGCGGCGGGCGGCTGCGACTGCTGCCGCTGCCGGGGAGCCGACTCTGGCCGGGGGTGCGCCGGCAGGGTGATGACAAACGTCGTGCCCTCGCCCGGCGTCGACTGGACGGTGATGACACCGCCGTGCGCCTCGACAATGGCCTTGGCAATCGCCAGGCCCAGCCCGGTCGACTCAATGTTGCTCCGGTGGCGGGCCTTATCGGCGCGGTAGAAGCGGTCGAACACAAACGGCAGGTCCTCCGCCTCGATGCCGCTGCCCGTGTCGCTCACGCGCAGCGTTACGCTGTCGCCCTCGGCGGCCGCCGAGAGCGTCACCTGGCCCCGGGACGTGTGGCGCAGCGCGTTCGAGACGAGGTTGTTTAGCACCTGGGTCATGCGGTCGGTGTCAACGTCGATGGAGGGGAGGTCTCCGGGCGCGTCCACGCGCAGCATGACGCCCTGCTTCTCCGCCTGAACGAAGTAGGCCAGCCCGGTGCGCTCCAACAGGGCCGCCGGGTCGACGGGCCGCCGGTGCAGCGGCAACTCGCCGGCGTCGGCCAGCGAGAGGAGACGCAAGTCCTCGACCAGGCGCTGGAGGTGCTCGACCTCGCCGTGCATCAGGGAGAACAGGGCCGGTGTCCCCTGGGCGCGCCCGTCCTGCAAGCCTTCGGTATAGCCGCGCAGGATACTCAGCGGCGTGCGCAGGTCGTGGGCCAGG
>CAZLBQ010000334.1:0-7148 GCA_964557745.1 uncultured Anaerolineales bacterium | reverse complement strand
TCGGCGGACCGCGGTCGGCGGCACGCGGTCGCCGTGCGCGCAGGGCCGCCTCGTAGACGCCCACAATGGAGCGCCCCATGCCCTCCCAGGGGAAGGCCGTCACGACGTGCTCACGCAGCCGTTGACCCAAGCTAGCGCGGTTGGGGTCGGCCAGGACGGCAGCCAGCGCGTGAGCCAGCCCTTCGTCGTCGCCGGCCGGGGCGTACACACCGAGGTCGCCCATGTACTCGCGGCTCACGTCGGTATCGAAGGCGACGGTGGGCAAGCCCATCGCCATGTAGTTGAGCAACTTACCGGCCCCCTCGGTCAGCGATAGCTTGGGGGCAACGGCGACATCGCCCAGGGCCAGCAGGCGCGGCGCGTCCTCGTAGGGCACGCGGCCGGTGAACGTCACCCGCCCCGCCAGCCCTAACTCGCGCGCCAGGTCGCGGTAGCGCTCGACGTTGGGATAGCCCATAATCAGGCAGTGCGCCTGCGGGCGAGTCGCCGTCAGGGTGACCGCCGCCCGCAGCAGGTGGTCCGTGCCCTGGTAGGGGGCCAGCAAGCCCAGGTAGACGACGACTTCCGCGTCGGGCGGGACGCCGAGCGCTTCACGCTGGCGAAGCCGCTCCTCAGGTGGCAAGACGGTCGGGTAGAAGACGTGGGGGTTGACGACATCGGGGACGGCCTGAGCCGTGCGGCCGGGAGTGGCCGCTTCGTACTGCGCCTCAGCGCGGACGGAACTGGTGATGACGGCGTCGGGCAGACGGTTGATGCGCTCCTCGCCCCACTTCGCCACCGCCTCGCGCCGGCCGCCGGGCCGCAGGAAGCCGTGGTCCAGCATCTCCGCCGTCATCGAGCCTTGGTAGTCGAAGATGAGCGGCGCGCCCGTCAGGCGCGCCATGGGGTAGCCGATGAGCGCCCCCTCGTGCAGGTGGCCGTGGATAATGTCGGGGCGCAGGGTGAGGACGGCGCGGGCCACGCTAGCGGCCAGGTAGGCGTCGAAGGCGAACTTGTGACGCGACGAGCCGACCTCGTAGTCGGCGTGCCAGGGCAGGCGCGCCGTGCGGTGGATGGTGACGTCGGGCAGGTCGCGGCCCTTGGCATAGGTGACAATCGTCACACGGTGGCCAAGGCGCTGGAGAACGCGCGTCTCTTCGAGGATGCGGACATGGCAGCCGTAATCGGCAAAGAAGCTGGTCGGCGCCACCATCAGAATGTGATAAGGCTCGGTGCGGCCTTTCTCACTTGTCAATCCTTAACTCCTCCGCCCCCCGAATCAGCGCCTGCTTAGCGGCGCGGGGCAAGCGGCGCAGAGCGGCCTCGCGCCGCAGCGCCGCCGAGCGGTCGGCGACACTCTCCCAGTAGACGAGGCGCACCGGCCGCCGTGACCGCGTGTACTTGGCGCCCGTGCCCTGGTTGTGGGCCGCAACTCGCGCCGCCAGGTCCGTCGTCCAGCCGGTATACAACGTCCCGTCTCGACACTCAAGCAGGTAGACAAACGCCATGATTACGACCGCCGGCGACTAACCGCCGACCGCTGACCATCGACCACTGACCGCCGACCGCTGACCATCGTCTACGACCACTGCCTTCCGCCTTCTGCCTTCTGCCTTCCAACTACCGCCCCCTGTCAGCGGTCGCGCTTCTTGCTGCCGATACTGCCAAAGAAGATCTGGCGGAAGCGGTCACGGCCGATGTCCTCCAGCGGGTTATCCTCGGTCTGGTTGGCCTTCATCAGCTTCAAGCTCGTCTCGCGCGCCTGAGTCAGCGCTTGCTCGACCTGCGCCTCGTCGCCGCTGCCAATCACGCCACGCAGCGCCTCCAACTCGGCCATCACAGCGTCAATCGAGCGCGACAGGGAGGCCGCGTTGGTCGTGGCAAGACCCTGCCAGTGCATCGGATCGGTCGCCGTGGTTGCCGCGGCGATCTTGAAGTTGTCGCCCGCCATCTTCTCGACCTCGGCCCAGCTTGGGCTGCGCCGCGCCGCATTGAGCAGCGCCAGCGACAGGACGAACGGCATGTGCGCCGCCAGCGAGGCGACGCCGTCGTGCTCGTCGGGGTCGACAAAGTAGGGCTGCGCGCCCATGCCGCTTATAAAGTCGGACAGGATGCGAATCGCGTCGGGGTCGGCGGTGGGCGCGGGCGTCAGGCAGTAGGTAGCGTTCGCCAACACCTCGGCGCTCGCCGTCTCGACCGGCGCGCCTTCACGCCCCAGCATCGGGTCGCCGCCGATGAAGTTGACGGTGGGCGGCAGCGTCTCTTTGGCCCACTGCATGACCTGGCCCTTCGTGCCGGCGGTGTCTGTCACAATCGCGCCCGTCTTCAAGTGCGAGCCGATGAGGGCCAGCGTCTCGCGCACGGCCTGGACGGGGATGGCGAGGAACACCAGGTCGGCGCCGTCCACCGCGCTGATAAGGTTCCAGTCGGTGCGGTCGACGGCGTTGCGCTTCTTGGCCGCGTTGGCGGCCGGCGCGCTACGGTCATGGCCGACGATCTCGAACTTGCCTTCCTGGCCGCGCGCCTTCATCAGGCCCAGCCCAATCGACGTGCCGACAAAGCCCGTGCCAATGATTGTGATTCGCGGGCGAGAGGCCATAGTGTCTCCCAGGTCTCTGCGATAGGTCACGCGTGAGACGTGCTGCGTGAGGCGTGAGGCGTTAAACATGCTGCGTGATGCGTGTTACGTGAGGCGTAATGCGTGACAAGAGCAGCGTGTATTCACGTTTCACGCCTCACGCAGCACGTCTTACGTTTCACGTTATCCCTCGTCGTCGGCTGCCTGAAGGGCGCGCAGCCAGTCGGCGTAGTTAGCGAGGGCGGGCGGGATGGACGGCGCGTCGTGGAAGCGCACCAGCGCGACGGTGACGGGTTCATCTCCCGCCGCCGCCACGAGCGCCGCACCCGTCTCCGCGTGATGCGCCAGGGCATAGAAGGGCCGCTGCCAGCCCACCGCCGTGTCCGCCAGCCGCGCCCAGGTAGCGGGCGCAACCGCCTGGAGCAAGACGCGCGCGACGCGGTGCGGAAGGTGGACGCCCTGGCCCGCCTTGCCAATATCGTGGAGCAGGGCCGCCCGCAGTAAGCGCGGTTCCGTCTGTCCCGCTTCGCGCAGCCGCGCCGTGACACGCAAGGCGTGGGCGCGGTCGGCCGGCGGCAGACGGTCGAACAGGGCGCGCTCGGCGGGGAGAAGCACGCTCAAGAGGGCTTCATCGCCGCGCTCCCAGCGCGCCGTCAGCGCGTGCCCCGCCTGTCGCACGCGCAAGGCGACCGAGCGCCAGACCAGGCTGGTCATGAGCCGAGCAGGAGCCTCGTCATAAACAGCAGCGGCGGGCTGATCACCGAACTGAACAGGCCGGGCACGAGGAGAATGATGCCAAACAGGATGAGCGTGCCAAAGCGCTGGATGCCCATTAGCGGTTGGGCGAGGTTATAGGGCAGAATGCCCAGCAGGATGCTGTACCCGTCCAGCGGCGGCAAGGGAATCAGGTTGAACACGAACAGCAGCAGGTTGAGGTAGACCATCTGCAGCATGATGGCGCCCAGAGACGGGAAGAGCAGCCCCGCGCCAAACAGCGACCGCAGCTCCGGGTTGGCCAGCACCAGGCGGGCGGGCAAGGCAAAGAGCAGCGCGACGAGCAGGTTGGCGACCGGCCCGGCCAGCGAGACCAGGGCAACGCCGCGCCGACCCAGGCGGTACGGGTCAATGGGTGTGTACGCCCAGCCAAAGCCAAAGACCAGGAACAGCAGCGACCCGACGATGTCCAGGTGCTTGAGGGGATTGAGGGTCAGGCGGCCGGCGCGGCGCGGCGTCGGGTCGCCGAGGCGGTCGGCGGCCAGCGCGTGGGCGCCCTCGTGGGCCGAGAAAGCGATAATCATGACAATGGCGCGCGCGATGATAATCGCCAGCGTCAGTGAACCGAGACCAAACATACCTCTCCTTTACGTCCTTCAGCCTGACAATCATAGCACAGTCAGGGAAGGAGCGGCAAACTTCGCCCCGCCGGGGAGGGCGTGCTATAATCGACCCAGGAGGCGAGCATGATACCGCAGTACGGGCTGGGAGACGTGGTGCGCCTGCGCAAGCCCCACGCGTGCGGCGCGGCCGAGTGGGAAATCGTGCGTCTGGGCGCCGACATCGGCCTGCGCTGTCAGGGCTGTGGTCATCGTGTCCTGCTGCCCCGTCCGAAGTTCGAAAAGAGTGTCAAGACCGTCTTGCGGCGCGGACCAGCCCCCGCCGACGACTCCGAACCGTAGGCCACGCATGCCTTGCCGGATTCTGTTCCTCTACTCCGATACCGGCGGCGGCCACCGCAGCGCCGCCGAGGCCATCCGCGCCGCCATCGACGAGACCTGGCCGGGTCGCGCCGAGGTGGCGTTGGGCGACTTTTATGTCGACACCTTCCCGCCGCCGCTGAACCGCACCGGCGCGCTCTACGGCCCGATGGTCAACCGCGCCGACTGGACGTGGTCCGTCGCCTGGCAGGCGGGCGAGGTGGGGCTGGTGCGCGAGTCGACGTGGCGCATCTTGATGCCGCTGATGCGCCGCCGCTTCCGCGCCTTCCTGGAGCGCTACGCGCCCGATGTGGTTGTGTCGGTCCATCCCCTGGCGAACCGCGCCATGGCCCTCGGCGCGCATACCCTGCCGCGCCCGATCCCCGCGCTGACCGTCGTCACGGACCTCGTGGAAGGCAGCGCCACCTGGTTCGACCGTCGCGTGGACTTTACCTATGTCCCGACGGAAGCCGCGCGGGCCAAGGCGCTGCGGCTGGGGCTACGGCCCGACCGCGTCGAGGTCGTCGGGCAGCCGGTGCACCCCCGCTTCAAGGCGTTCCACGGCGACCGCCGCCAACTCCGCGCCCGTCTCGGTCTCGTCCCCGACCGGCCCGCCATCCTCATCGTGGGTGGCGGCGAGGGCATGGGCAAGGTCTACGAGACGGCGCGGGCCGTCGCCCGCAGCGGGCTGCCGGTGCAACTAGCCGTCATCGCCGGCCGCAACGCCGCGCTCAAGACAAAGCTGGAAGGGGTCGAGTGGGAAGTACCGACGGTCGTCACCGGCTTTGTCAAGAACATGCCAGACTGGATGGCCGCCGTCGATGTCCTCGTCACCAAAGCAGGACCGGGGACGATCTCGGAGGCCCTCATCGCCGGCCTGCCCATGCTCATCTCAGGCTTCGTACCCGGCCAGGAGGCGAGCAATGTGACGTGGGTGACAGAGAAAGAGGTGGGGGCGGCGGCCTTCACGCCGGAGGCGGTCGTCGAGAGGCTGCGCGAGTGGCTGGCGTCGGGCAGCCCGGCCCTAGCCGAGATGCGCGAGCGCGCCCTCCGGCTGGCTCGCCCCAACGCGGCGCGCGACCTGGGGGAGCGAATTCTGGGGTGGGCGGAACGGGGGTTGGAGAAAGGTTAGCCCTGGCGGGCTTTCAGCCAACGCTCGAATGACGACGGGCTTTCGGCTGACTTCTTGCCGAGAAGCAGACCCTCGACACCAATGTCCTCATCCAGATCGGGCCAGTGGATGCCATAGCCGCCGCCCGCGATCTGGAAGTTGGCGCGTTCCTCAGGCGTTCCGTAGGCGAGGCGCGGATACCAGCCGATCGGGACGGCAATGGTTCGGCCGTCTTCCAGATCCGCCGAGAGTGTGTCGTCTGTCACTTCAACGTTCGTGACCCGAGCCAGCGTCATCGTCATTACACTCAAATACCGGGGTAGGTGACGTATTGTACCGCCTTTGATGGACAAGGTCAACACAGCCCATGCCTTTAGTCATCCACAATACAACTGAGATCAGTCCTGAGTGGCTTACCGCGGTACTCCGCCGCAGCGGCACGCTGCGGACCGGCGCGGTCCGCGGCTGCCAGGCGCGGACCGGACAGGCCACCTGGTCGCACAATGCCATCATCCTGCCGGAGTACACCCCCGGCGCCAGCGGCGACCTGCCCCTGACCCTGTTCCTCAAGCTGGTGAACGCGACCGCCTTCGTCGCCACGTCCGAGGTCCACTACTTTACCCGCGACTACGTCGACCTGCCCAACGCGCCCATCCCCTGCTGCTATGACGCCCAGGTGGACCTGGATAGCGGCGCGTACCACATTCTGATGGAAGACCTGTCGGCCACCCACCGCAACAACCACGGCGTGCCGCCGACGGGAAGCTATGGCATTCACCTGGCCTGGGCGCTGGCGGCCCTCCATGCCCACCGCTGGGGCGAGGCGCGCTGGCAGGGCTTCGACGGTGCGCTCCCCACCGGCGACGTCATCGAGCGCTACGTGGCGGCGGCACGGCCGGGTCTGGAGCCGCTGCTGGCGGACGTGCAGGGTGAGATTCCGACCGAGTGGGAGACGGCGCTGCGCCAGACGTTCGAGCATCACCCTCGGCTGATGCTCGAACGGACGCACGACCCCGTCGGGTTCACCCTCATCCACGGCGACCCCAACCCGGGCAACATCCTGTCGCCGCGCGAGGGCGAAGGCAAAGTCTACCTGGTAGACCGTCAGCCGTTCGATTGGTCGCTGACCACGTGGCTCGGTGTCAGTGACCTGGCCTACGCCATCATCCCGTGGTGGGACACCGAGACGCGCCGCCGCTGGGAGATGCCCATCTTGCGCGAGTACTACAGCCAGTTGACCCGACGCGGCGTCAAAGACTACGGCTGGGAGCAGTTGATGCTCGACTACCGCCTGTCGGTGGTACAGACCCTGTACATTCCTACGGAGTGGTGCTCGACGGAAGAGGGCCGCACGAAGATGCGCTGGGTATGGCGGCCCGAACTCGACAGAATCATGACCGCCTTCTTCGACCTGCGCTGCGCCGAGTTGTGGGCAGCCTGACGAGATTGCGGAGGGCAGCGGCGAAATCCAACCCGCTCCACGATGCGTCCTCTAGGCAAAGCCCGCGTCTGGAGGACGTATCATGGACCATCTGCTCGCCCAGCCCGACCTGGCCGATCACCTCGCTACCTACCCCCTGCTCGACGCGCTGCGGCTGCGCCGTTCGCGCCGCTTCGCCCCCGGCATGCGCATCGACAGTGGCCCCTTCAGGTACACCAGCCAGCGGCCCCCGGCGCCGCTGAGCGACGACGAGGAAGCCGCGCTGGCCTTCGCCGCGTGCGGCGTGACGGGCTACGCCCTGGCCGACCTGGCCTATGGACAGGGCGACGGCGGCAACATGCTGGC
>CAZLBQ010000333.1:0-7151 GCA_964557745.1 uncultured Anaerolineales bacterium | reverse complement strand
TTGCCAGCGTCGCGCCGAGCGCCAGCGCGCCCGCGTCGCCCATGAACAGCTCGGCGGGGTAGGCGTTGTACCACAGGAAGGCCAGGATGGCCCCGACCAGGGTGAACGAGAAGGCCACCAGGTAGCTCTGCTGCTGCAAGAAGGCGATGACGCCGTAGGCCGTGAACGCCGTCGCCGCTGTTGTCCCCGCCAGCGCGTCCATGCCATCGGTCAAGTTGACAGCGTTGGAGAAGCCGACGATGAGGAAGGCCGCGATGGGAATGTACAGCCAGCCGATGTCGATGGCCTCGGGGACGCCGGGCAGGGCGATGGTGCGCTTCTCCAGGCCGAAGAACAGGGCGAGCGCGGCCAACAAGCCCATGACGCTCTGGACGGTGAACTTGTGGCGGCCCAACATGCCGAACTGTTCGCGGCGGCCGCGCACGCCCATGTAGTCGTCGATGGCCCCCAGCGCCCCGAACGCGACCATGACGGTCAGCGGCACCAGGATGGACTTGCCGATGGCGTTGAAGCCGAGCAGGTTGGCGATATTCAGCCCTGCTGTAATCAGGGCCACCGGGATGAGGAATAGCAACCCGCCCATGGTCGGCGTGCCGGTCTTGACCTGGTAGGACTCGGGCAGCTCGATGCGAATCTGAGCGCCGATACGGTGACGCTTCAGGAACTCGATGAGCGTGCCGCCCCAGATAACTGCGCCCAGGAACGCCAGCGTGCCGAGCGCCAGCGAGTAGGGCATGATGGGCAGGGTGATGGTCGGCATCACGCCTCGCCCTTCGCGGTGTCCGCCGCCAGGCCCGCCACAATCGTCTCCATCTGCACGCCCCGCGACCCCTTGACCAGCACAAAGTCCCCGGCCTGCAACTCGTCCCGCAGCGCCGCCAGCGCTTCGTCGTTGGTCGCAAACCACTCGACGGCGTCGGCTCGCATCCCGCAACTGCGGGCGGCCTCGGCGATGCGCCGCGAGCGCTCGCCGACGGCAATCAGGCGCTGGGCGACTTCGGCGGCGCGGCAGCCGACCAGTTCGTGGCCTTCGGCCTCGTAGGCGCCCAGTTCGAGCATGTCGCCCAGGACCGCGATGCGGCGGCCCGGCATCTCCTTGAGCAGGTTGAGCGCGGCCAGGCCCGAGTCCGGGCTGGCGTTGTACGTGTCGTCGAGGATGGTTGAGCCATGCACGCCCGGCACAACCACCAGCCGAATCTGGTCCGGCTCGGCGTTCAAGCCGGCGATGATCTCCTCCCAGGTCATGCCGTCGCTCAGACCGACGGCGATGGCGCGCAGCGCGGTGTGGACGCTGTGCAGGCCCAGGAGCGGGACGCGCACGCGCAAGCTCTCACCCTGGGCATGGACGCGGAAGGCGATGCCCTCCAGCCCGCGGCTGTCCAGGTCGTCGGCCCACACGTCGCAGTCGGGCGTCAGGCCGTACATCACGGTCCGCGCCCGTGTACGGTCGCGCAGCCCGCGCACCCGCGCGTCGTCCCCATTGAGGATGGCGACGCCATCGGGCGGGAGGGCCTCGATGAGTTCGGCCTTCGTGTTGGCGATGGCCTCCATGCTGCCCATGCGCTCCAGATGGGACGGGCCGACGTTGGTGATGACGCCGATGTGGGGCAGGGCGATGTCGCTCAGGAAGCGAATGTCGCCCGGCACATAGCAGCCCATCTCCAGGACGGCGCGCTGGTGGTGGGGCCGCAGCCGCAGCAGCGTCAGGGGCAGACCGATCTCGTTGTTGTAGCTCGCCTCGCTCTTGATTGTCGCGTAGCGCGTGCTGAGGACCGTCGCCACCAACTCCTTCGTCGTCGTCTTGCCGACGCTGCCCGTGATACCGATGATGCGGGCGGGCATCTGCTCGCGCCAGAAGCGCGCCAGCCTCTGCAGCGCCTTCAGGCTATCGTCGACGACGATGGCAAGCGGCGTGGGCGCGGCTTGGAGCGAGGCGGTCAGCACGGGCGCGCCTGTCGGCTGGCCGGTCGCGTCCACCATCTGCAGCTTCGTCAGGCTCGTCGCGTGGGCCAGCCCGCGCGCTTCCATGATGACCGCGACCGCGCCCTTGCCTAGCGCGTCGGGGATGAACTCGTGGCCGTCGCGGCTGCCCGTGGCCTCGGCGACGAAGACGACGCCCGGCGTGACCTTGCGCGAGTCCACGACGACCGCATGGACCTCGGTCTGGGCGAAGATGGGCCAGGCCGGGCGAGCACCCATGATACCCTGGACAATGTCGGCGAGCGTCATCATGGCTGTGGCGTGTCCTGACCCGGCTTGCGGCTCTCCGCGGCCAGCCGAGCGTTGTCCGGCGGGACATCCAGGTAGTCGAAGATCTGGCGGGCGAGCGTCCCAAACACTGGGACGGCGACTTCCGAGCCGAGGGAGTGGTGGACCGGCTTGTCCACCTTGATCAGGATGATGAGGCGCGGGTCGCTGACCGGACCATAGCCGACAAACGAGGCGATGGTCAGGTTCGGGTCGTAGCCCTGGTCGGTGGGGATCTGCGACGAGCCGGTCTTGCCGCCCAGCTTGTAGCCGGGGATCGTCGAGCGCGGCGAGTGCTCGACGACGCCGATGAGGGCCTCGTGGAGCGCGGCCTCGTTCTGAGGCGACACGACACGGCGCAGCGTGATGGTCGGCGTCTGCTTGATGACCTTGTCACCCTGGCGAATCTGGTGCAGGACGTGCGGCTGGACGAGCTGGCCGCCATTGGCGATGGCCGCCATAGCCGTAATGACCTGGATGGGTGTCGCTGCCATGCCCTGGCCGAAGGAGTTGGTCGCCAGGTCTAGCTCGCCCCAGTCCTTCGCCTTGTTGTCGCGGATTAGCCCAGCCGCCTCCGCGGGCAGGTCGATGCCGGTGGGCGAGCCGAAGCCAAAGTCGCGGAAGCGGCGGTACAGCCGCTCCGGGCCGAGCATCTGCGCCAGATGGACCGCGCCGACGTTGAGCGACAGGCGCATCATGGTCCGCATATCAACCTTGCCGTGGGCCACGCGGTCCCAGTCCCAGATGGTCACGCCGCCGACGCGAATCCAGCCCACGTCTTGATACGAGGTGTCCAGGGTGGCCACGCCCTCTTCCAGCGCTGCCGCCAGCGTCACCGCCTTGACCACCGAGCCAGGCTCGTACAGGCGGCTGGTGACGGGGTTGGCAAAGCGGTCGGTGGGCGTGGTGGCAAATTGGTTCGGGTCGAAGGTCGGGATGCTCGCCATGGCCAGGATGGCCCCCGTCATAGGTTCCATGACCACGATGGAGCCGCCCGCCGCCTCCTGCGCCTGCACGACCTTGCTCAACTCGCGCTCGGCCATCGCCTGGATGTTGCCATCGAGGGTCAGGACAAGGTCCAGCCCGTCGCGGGGCGAGCGGTACGTGGCGGGGTCAATGAGCAGGGCGTTGCCCCACGTCCCCTCCTCGCCGCGCAGGACGGTGTCATAGAACTCTTCGACGCCGAAGTAGGGCGTGCCGTCGGCCGAGACGAAGCCCAGGACCTGGGACGCCAGGCTGCCCATGGGGTAGACACGCTTGGGCTGCGTCTCGATGCTGATGCCGGGCAGCTTCGCCTCGCGTACCGCCTTGACCGTGGTCTCGGTGAAGCCCTGACCAAGCCGCACATACGCCCGCCCGTCCTTCGGCTCCAGCGCCGCCCGCAGTTCCGCCTCGGGTCGCGCGATGAGTTTGGACAGCTTGGCGGCGACGTCGCCGGGGTTGGTGATGACGCGCGGGTCGGCGGCGACAATGTAGTTGACGACGTCGCCGGCCAGCAGCCGCCCCTGGCGGTCGTAGATCGAGCCGCGCCCGGCCTGGATGCGCGGCGCTTCCAGACGGTTCGCCGTGTCGGCCGACTGCAACTCTGGGTGGGGCAGCAGTTGCCAGTAGAAGAGCCGCCCCACGATGACGAGGGCAAACCCACCGAACAGGGCGAACATGAAGGCCAGCCGGCCCTGGGTCTGGCGATCCAAGGGGGTCATTAGCGCCTCAACCACCGCTCAAACTGGGCGCGGATACCATTGTCGCCGTCGGGCGGCGCCGTGGGCTGACCTGTCGTCGCAGACGCAGGCCGTGTCTTGTCGGCCAGTTGCGACAGGACCTCGGGCGGGACCGACAGGTAGGTGACGCTGCGCGGCGGGCGGAAACCGAGTTCGGTCGCCCGCGTCGCCAGCCGCTCCGGGTTGGTCAGTTGCGCCAGTTCCTGCTCCTTCGCAGCCTTCTGCCAGTCCAGCATCCGTCGCTGCTTCGTCAGGTCGTTGAGGCGGGTGCTGGAATTGGCGACGGACGCCGCCAGGTTCAGGTACAGGAGGCTGGCCACGCCGAGCAGGGCCACGGCCAGCAGGGCCAGCGCGGCGACGCGTGCCGTGTCGAGACCGCCAGGCAGGGCCAGCGTCGAGCGGCGCAAGGGCGTCGATTGGGGAGCGGGAATGGGTGTCGTCGCCATCGTTCGTCAATCCAGTCTCTCGGCCACACGCAATTTCGCGCTGCGGGCGCGGGAATTGCGCAGGACCTCGGCCTCGTTGGGTATCGTTGGTTTCTTCGTCAGGATGCGCAGCGTGGCGCGGTGGTGGCAGGTACAGACGGGTTGCCCAGGTGGGCAGATGCAGTCGCGAGCTTCGTCCCGCATGAATTGTTTGACGACGCGGTCTTCCAGCGAGTGGAAACTGATGACGGCGAGCCGTCCTCCCGGCTTGAGCAGCGCGACGGCCTTGGGGAGGGCCGCCTGGAGTGCGCCTAGCTCGTCGTTGACGGCGATACGCAGCGCCTGAAAGGTCTGCGTCGCCGGGTGGATGCGCCAGTAGCCTTTGCCGCCCGCCGCGCGGGCGACAATCTGCGCCAGTTGCGCCGTCGTCGTCACCGGGCGGGCCTGCACAATCGCGCGGGCGATGCGGCGCGAGGCGCGATCCTCACCGTAGTTGTAAATGATGTCCGCCAACTCGCTCTCCGCCAGCGTGTTGATCAGGTCGGCGGCAGTCTGCCCCGTCGTCGGGTCCATCCGCATGTCGAGGGGCGCGTCCTGGGCGAAGGCGAAGCCGCGCTCACCCGTGTCCAACTGCATCGAGGACAGCCCCAGGTCGAGCAGCACGCCGTCCACGGCGTCGAACCCCTGGCCCTGCGCCACCTGTCCGAGGTCACGAAAGTTGGCCTTGATCAGTGTGGCGCGCGCGCCGAAAGGCGCTAAGCGGGCAGCGGCGAGTTGTAAAGCCTGCGGGTCCTGGTCCAGCCCCAGGAGGCGTCCGTCCGGGCTGCTGGCCGCGAGGATGGCCTCGGCGTGCCCCCCAGCCCCCAGCGTGCCATCGACATAGCGGCCCCCGCTGCGCGGCTGCAGGGCGTCAAGCACCTCGTCCAGCAGCACCGGGATGTGGGGCGCGGCGCTCACCGCAACGCGAAGCCCATGTTCGCCAGTTGCTCGGCCATGTCGTCGTTATCCTCCTCCAACTGCTTCTGGACTTCGGCCCAGCGGGTCTTGCTCCAGACTTCGAGGTGCGGCGACTTGGCCGGAATGCCCACCACCACGATGTCGGAGTCGGGTCCGATCTCGGCGTGGTCGCGGAGGGCGGGTGGGATGAGCAGGCGGCCCTGCTTGTCGAGCTTGAGGTCGTGGCCGGTCAGTAGGCGGAGCAACTGGCGGGCGGCGCGGTTGAACTGGTTGAGTTGCTGAATCTGGGTCACGAGTTCGTCGTAGATCGATTGCGGGAAGATCCACAGACAGCGGTCCAGCCCACGCGTGATGACGCAGCCCTCTTCCAACCGCTCCCGAAAGCGAATCGGGACGATGAAGCGGCATTTGTCGTCGAGGGTGTGCTCGTACTCGCCGGAGAACACGCTGCGGCCTTCCTCCACTAGAACATAATTTCTATACTCGATTCAGCCACAAACCTACGCTACACTACCACCCAGCGCCCGTTTTTCCCACTTAATCACCACTATTTCCCACATTTTCCCAATTATACCCACACGCGCCCATTCTTGTCAACGGGTTTCCGGACGAGTTCTGACCGAATTTCAAACTGTAAGGAAGACCGGCGGGATAATAGAGCAAGACATAGCAACACCGAGCAAAACCTTACAACCCTTTGAGACGTCGCAAGGTGGGGTAAGTTGACGAAATTGGCGTGTTGTTGTACAATCAAAACAAGTGTTCGAATTGTGGCCGCAAGTTGTCAGTCTAGAGCAAGCCCAACTTGCTTAGAGGAGGACCCGTGTACTCGAAACATGTGTTGGTCGGGCACCTAGGCGCCGACCCCGAGATGCGCTACACGCCCACCGGCCAGGCGGTGTGCAGCTTCCGCATGGCCGTCAGCCGCAAGTGGAACGACCAGCAGGGCCAGCCGCACGAGGAGACGACGTGGTACCGCGTCTCGACGTGGGGCAAGCTGGCCGAGACGTGCAGCCAGTACCTGGCGAAGGGGCGGCTGGTGCTGGTAGAGGGCGACCGCATCGCCGTCAACGTCTACACCAACCGCGAGGGCCAGCCGGCCGCGTCGCTTGAACTGACGGCGCAGACGGTGAAGTTCATGGGCGGGCGCGACGGCGGGGCGGGTGGTGGTCAGGGGGCGGGGCGACCAGCGGGCGCGGTCCCGGCCTACGAAGGCCCGGGGCAGATGAGTGAGGACGAGATTCCGTTCTAACTGTGGGTTGTGGGATGAAAAGGGCGGCCTGATGGGGCCGCCCTTGTGATTCGGTGGAGGAAAGTGGGGGATTGGGGGGCGTTGACAGAACGTTGACAGACCCGCGCCGAGTGTGGTAGAGTCAAGCCATGCTGCGCTTTCTCCTGTTGCTGGGCCTCGCCATTCTGGCCGTCATCCTCGGCGCGCTCCTCATCAGCCGCTGCTCGCCCCTGCCCGAACCGGGCGCGCCGACGGCGACGCCGACCCCGCCGGGCTTCATCGGCGACCCGGTCCAGGCCACGGTCCAGGCCGCCGTTGCCGCGACCCTGACGGCCCTCGCCCCGCGTCCGACGGGCACGCCCGTCCCCACCCCGCCTCCACCCACCCCCACCAGTTCGACGGCTCTCCTGCCTACCCCGCCCGCCCTGTTCCGCACCTACTACCAGTGCAGCGAAGGCCGCTGGGTCTTCGAGCGCTGGCACTTCGACCTGGGCTACGTGCGGCAGTTGGGGGGCGGAGACCGCGCTGCCGATGCTGGCCAACCTGACGCGGGCGGCGGTGAGCGACGCC
>CAZLBQ010000332.1:5630-7231 GCA_964557745.1 uncultured Anaerolineales bacterium | reverse complement strand
TTCGTCATCCAGCTCCAGGCGACGCTGCTGACGCTCGGCATCTCTACCTACATCGACCAGGTTGTGTGGCCGGCGCTATCGCTGACAGCGGTCTTCGCCCTCGGCCTCGTCGCCCTGGCGCGCCGGCGCAGCGCGCGTTCGGCCGTCGCCCTCCTGCTGCTGGTGACCGTTCTGCCCAGCCTCGTCATCTTCGCCCTGGCGCTGCCACGTGGCCTGTTCTACAACCCGCGTGTCGAGGCCCGCTACTTCCTGCCCTTCGCGCCGCCCTTCTACGTCTTGTTCGCCTGGGGGCTGGTGGCCCTCTGGCGCTGGCGGCGCGCCCTCGGCGCGGTGGCTGTGGCCGCCGTCGCCCTCGCCTCGCTGGCGACACTCCCGTCGTACTACACGAGCCGCTATCGCGCTGACGACTTACAGAGCCTGGTCCAGGCCCTGCGCGCCTACGCCCGCCCTGACGACGCCGTGCTGCTCGTGTCCGGCAACCGCTACCCCGTCTTCCTCTACACCTACGAGCGTGGCCTAGCCGCGCCGCGCCCGCCCGTCGAGCAGGTTCCGCGCAACGCCCTGGAGATCACGCCCGACAACGTTGACCGCGAGTTACGCCGCGCCACGCGTGATCACGACCGCGTCTGGCTGGCCTGGGTCAACGGCCCCCTCCAGGACCCCGGCGAACTGGTCCCCCGCTGGCTGCGCGAGCGCTTCAAGCCCGCCCTCAGCTACGGCTTCGCCCACAACAGCCTGACGCTGTTCACCTCGGACGGCGCGCCGCCGCCCCTCACCCAGCCGCCCACGACGCCTGTTGGTCCGCTGTCGGTGGGCGCGGGCCAAGTCACCGGCTACGACCAGCCCGCGCGCGAGTATCGCCCCGGTGATACGCTGCGGCTGGGCCTCTACACGGCCAACCTCAGCGGCCTGCTCCGTGTCGCGCTGGTCCCCCTGTCGGGCGGCCCGCCAGCCGTCAGTCGTCCCCTGACTGTTGCGCCGGGCGCGCGGCGCGTCCAGGTCGAACTCCCCATCCATCCCTTTGTCACGCCGGACCACTACACCGTTCTGGTGGCAGACGACGAGGGGGAGGCGGTGGTCGGCGACATCCAGGTCACGCACAGCCAGGACCCCGGCCGCCCCGACATGCCCCTCGATGCGCGGTTGGGCGAGGGCATCGCCCTGGCGGGCTTGAGCCTCGTCGACGCTGATGGCAAGCCGGTCAACGTCCTCCGGCCCGGCGCGACGGTCTACGCCGACCTGTTCTGGCTCGCGGGCCGCGAGGTCCCCGCCGACTATACCGTCTTTGTCCACCTGTTGGGCAGCCAGTTCAACGCGGCGACGGGCGGGCCGGTGTGGGCTGGCCACGACAGCCCACCGGCGGGTGGCGCCTATCCGACCTCGTGGTGGGACGAGACGACGCGCCTGCGCGACCGCCACCCCCTGACCCTGCCCGATGACCTACCGCCAGGGAAGTACCAGCTCGAAATCGGGCTGTATGGCGCGGACGGCGGACGCCTGCCCGTCAGTGGCGCGCACACCGACCCCGTCAACCGCCGTGTGCTGGTCTCCAGCCCTGGCCCCTAACCCCCGCCCCTAGCCCCTGCTCCTTGGCCCCTGCT
>CAZLBQ010000332.1:0-5530 GCA_964557745.1 uncultured Anaerolineales bacterium | reverse complement strand
GACTCGGCCTATAATTAGAGAGACATACTGCATACTGACATGGAGGCGACCTCGCGTGGCTTCGTCTGCGAATTCCCCCACAACCGGGCAATCCTTTACCATTACCGACCGCGACCTCGAACGCATCGAGGACTTTTTTCTCGAAGCGGGCGTCCCACACACCCTGACCGAACTGGCCCAGCAAGTCATCCAGGGGCGGGCGGAGGAGGAGGCGGCGCGGCTGCGCAAGCTGGCCGACCAGAACGCCGTCCTGTACCAGCCCAAACACGCGTACCAGGTCGGGCAGCGGCTCCGCTTCCCGGCCCTCGACGATGCTGTGGGCGCCGTCGAGGCTGTCCGCCCCGGCGACAATCCCGCCCTGGGCGCCTTCAGCGTGCTTCGGGTGCGATTGGAGCATGGCGGCGTCCGCGAGTTCGCCGCCGACTACACCGGCGACCACGTCCTCAACCACGACGAGGTCGTCCAGCCGACGGCCGCCGCCCTCGCTTCAGTCGAGCCTGTCAGCGAGGCCATTGGCCAGCGGCTGGCGAAGCTGCCGGACTATGTGTCTTTTGGCGACTACTGGTTCCGCCGGGACCTCATGCCCGACGTCCATGTCGGCTATCTGAACATCGCTGAGGCGCTGATTGACGTGGCGGGCGAAGCGCAGGCCACGGGCACGCTGGTCAAGGAAGTGGAGGTACCCGACGGGCCGGATGCGGTGCGCGCCTTTGCCCTCAATTACGCCTTGGCCCACGACCCCGACCAGCGCTTTGTCAATACCGGCTCGCCGGATGCGCCGCGCTGGGCCTTGCGGCAAGGAGTGACGGCATGAGACCCCGCCTCGCTCGACCGACGGTCGATACTCCGTTCCAGATCAACCTGGACTGGTGGGGCCGCCACCAGCAGGACTTCCTCTCGGCGCTGCGCGAGTCGGCCTGCCCCGAGTGCCGCCAGCAGTTCGCCACCGATGACACTCTCACCGAGGTGGACTTCATCGACCCTGACACCGCCGAGGTGCGCCGGCTCAACAGCCTGTGGGCGTGTCTCGTTGAGACGTGCAGCCGCCAGCCCGACTTCCTCGCCCCCGAGTTGCCTATGGCGACGGCCCTCTTCCGCACCTTGCTGACGACAGGCAACGCCCCCCTGCCGCCCGCTGAGATGCAGCGCATGATTAGTCGCAGCAACCCGCAGACGATTCTGCTCGTCCTCAGCGGCCCCAACGCCGTGTTTGTCATCCTGCCGGCCGATTAACAGGCCACCCATAACGGGTACGGGGCAAGAGCCAGCGCTCTTGCCCCGTTTGTTTATGCCTCGGCGTCGACTTCGCCCTGGTGATTGTAGAACAGCAGGAGGACGCTCCCGTAGCGGCGCTCGTCGGTCAGCGCCAGGTGGGTGAGCGGCGGCGGGGAGTACTCTTTGGGGAATATCTGGACGATGACCTGGCCGCCGGGCGCCAGCCAGTCCGGCCGGGCGTCGACGGCCTGTAGCGTCTTGAGCCACAGGCCCTGGTACTGAGGCGGCGCAATGTAGATCAGGTCGAAGGGCGTCTCGACGGGGCCTTCGAGGACACGGAAGACATCGGCGCGCAGGACTGTCGCGCCCGCCGTCAGCCTGGTTGTCTCCAGGTTCTTGCGCAGCGTCTCCACAGCCTTGCCCGCCTTCTCGACAAAGGTCACGTGTTCCGCGCCTCGGCTGAGGGCCTCGATTCCCACCCCGCCCGTCCCCGCGAAGAGGTCGAGCACGCGGGCGCGCACGACGTCCGCGCCGAGGATGCTAAACAGCGCTTCCTTGGCCCGGTCGGTGATGGGGCGCGTTCCCTCGCCCGGCACCATCAGCAGCCGCCGCCCTTTCGCCCGCCCCGCGATCACACGCATGGCGCCCCCATGACCCCTCAATAAAGCACCCGTGGGCCACAACAGGCCCACGGGTGAGAGAACGAACGAGACTGTCAGACTTACGGCTGGAGCGACACCGCGTTGTAGGTGTTCATGTTGTCGCCCGTGGTGCCACCGCCGACCTCGTTGACCGTGCAGGCGATGGGCGTCCCGTTGGTCGAGTTGATGAACGCCGAGCCGTTGAAGCGGGCCGTGCCACCCACGTCGAAGAAGCCACCGGCGCGGTTGATGTCAGCCAGCGCCCCGTTGCGCTGCGCTTCGTAGACGATGATGCTGCCACCCTTGGTGATGGTGTGGTTGACCGTCGTCGACTGGTTGGGCTTAGCGCTCAGGTTGTCCGACGTGTACTTGATGGTGATGTTGGCGTCGGTCGTCGTCGAGGCGTTGGCGCACGTCAGCGACGTGAAGTAGGTGTAGAAGTCGGCCTGGATCAGCGGGGCCGCGACGCTCGTCGTCAGGCGGTTAACCGGCACGCCGTTGTACGAACCCGACGGCAGCTGGTCGCTGACGGCCTGGTACTGCGTCTGGTTGACCTTGGCCACGACGTTGCCGCCGGTCGCGGTCACGCGGGCGCTACCGCCGAACTGCGAGAACGTGCCCTTGAGGTCGCTCTGGGAACCGTTGCCACCCTCGTAGCGGGTCGTCGACTCGCCAGGGCCGAGTGTGATGGTCTTCACCACCGTCTGGCCCGAGCCGTTGCTGCCGTTGGTCAGCAAGCTGCCAGGACCCGCGGTGTAGGTGATGGTCACGTTGACCGGAGCCGAGGTGCTGGTGTTCTGCACCGACAGCGAGGTGAAGGTGTTGTACCAGTTCCAGAAGATGGCCGGAGCCAGGACGTCGGTGCCCGAGTCATCGGTACCGAAGCCGTTGTAGGTGAACTTCTGCCGCGCCGCGGGCGCCGTCTGGTTCACGACCGCCACCAGCGGCTGGTCCGACGTGATCACCGCCGAGCCGAGGAACTGACCCGTGAAGGGACCGCTCGTCGCCGCCAGCAACCCGCCCAGTTGCGACTGGTCGATGGTCACCGCCGCGAACTTCTGGACCGTCTGGGTCTGAACCGGGATGCTGGGCCGCCCCGCCAGGTCGTTGCCGAGCTTCGAGGCGTAGTACTGGATGCTGACCGTCGCCGGGCCGTCGCCCGCGTTCTGCAGGCGGACCAGGCTGTCGATGCCGAACCAGTTGTTCATCAGTTCGGGCAGCACGACGGTCTTGGAGCCGGCGCTGGCGCCCGTGTAGTCCGAGAAGGGCGCGTAGTAGGTGCCCAGGCCCGGCGCGCTGGGGTCGGCTTCGATCTGGCCGACGACGGCGGCGATGGGCTGGTCGGCGCTGAGGACGGCCGAGTAGACACCGTCGGGGAGACCGGCTTCGGTCTTCTGCTGCACGTTGACCGAGCCACCCGGTGGGATGGGGTCAAGGTTCTTGGAGAGGACGGGGGTGCCGCCGCCGGGGCCGTAGTAGTCGACGCGAACGTTGGCATTACAGCCGGCGCACGTCGCCAGGTTCATCACCTGGTAGCCCGTGTACTCTCGCAAGTTCGTCACGCCCTGGGCGTAGGCCGCTACATTCACCAGGCCCAGCACGAGGAGGGCTATCACCAGCCCTACGACCAATTTGCGCATAACACATGCCTCCTAAGGGTTTGAAGCGATTACTGCTTGCTGTGATAATACAGCGGTTCGCGCCCTCTGTCATCACCTAATGGGGTGAAATCTCGTCCATTCAGCCCTATTTCAGCCTCTAATCCTTTAGTATTAGCCCTAATTCTCGACATAACAAGCGCAGAACCATAGACTCGAGTGCCGTTGGGCGCGGTTGAGGGCTGCATCAGCGGGCGTTCCGGCCAGCCGAAAGGCGGCGCGCGTCAGGCGAGGGACCAGGGCCAGAGGACCATCCTCGTGCGCGTCCAGCCAGGGCAGGACGCCCAAGGTCGCCCCGATGCTGCGATAGGCATCGTAGCCGACGCCCATACCGAGCGTGCCCTGCGCCTGGATCGTCAGCCCCACCCGCGCCAGCAGCTGCTCCAGGCTGGCCGCTGTGAAGTACCACAGGTGGTAGGGCGGGATGAGCCACCAGACGCGGCGGAAGAGATAACGGCGGTAGCCCGCCAGGTCGTTGGGGACCTGGACGTAGAGCAGGCCGCCGGGCCGCAGGATGCGCCGCGCCTCGCCCAGCAAGGCCAACGGGTCGCTGACGTGTTCAAGCACTTCGCGCAGGTGGACGATGTCGAAGACGGCGTCGGGGAAACCCGCCTCCGGCAGCGTCGTCGGCACGACGGTCAGCCCCTGCTGCGCCGCCAGGCGCGCCGCCACCGCCGACGGCTCGACACCCACGGCCGTCCAGCCCATCGCCCGCGCCGCTCGCAAGACGCCGCCCCGCCCACTTCCCACGTCCAGGAAGCGGAGGCGTCTCTGCTCGCCCTTCCTCCCCCCATAAGTGGGGGAGGAAGGGGGAAGGGGGATAGTGGGGGGTGAGGCGGCGGACAGTTGCGCGTACCACCCGCCCAGCCGCCGCACATGCGCCACCTCGTAGGCGTGTTCGCTGGCGGCGCGGACGGTGTCCAGGCGTGTGCGGCCTGGGTTGGCGCGGTAGGCCAGCAGCCCGTCACTGGCTCGCCCGACGAAGCGGGGCGGCGCGAAGTAGTCGCGCTGGTAGAGCGCAGCCAGCTCCTCAGGCGTCGGCAGCGGGTCCACCCGCCCCAGTCCGCACGTGACGCAGCCGACGATCTGATAGCCGCCGGTACCGGGCGGCTTCACGCCCGGCCAGGCCGTCTCCGCGCCGTCGGCCTTCCAGAACAGGGGGCGAGTGGCCGTCTCCCCGCACGCCGGACACTGCGTCATGATGAAGGGTGCGGTAAGGCCAGGACGTGGCCGAGGAAGTGGGCGTCGAGGGGGGCAGAGGAGGCGCTGCCGACGGGGCGCAACTCGTAGCCCAAGCCCCGCAGCCGGTCCACCGTGGGGTTCGGCGGACCGCCCAGGTCGTGAACCTCGACCAGGAGCAGAGGGCGGTCGCGCTCGATGACCCGCTGCGCGCCGTCCAGGACCAGGTTCTCCGCGCCTTCGACGTCCAGCTTGATGAAGCGTAGCGGCCGCTCCAGCCCCTCGAAGTACTCGTCCAGGCTCACCGCCTCGACGTCCAGCGTGTCGTCGCCGGCCGCCACCAGCGAGGCCGTGGCGGACAGGACTCGGTCGTCCACGCGGCGCAGGCCGACCACGCCCGTGCGGTCAGCGACGGCGCGGCGCTCGGCGCGCACCGTCTGGTAGCCGTTGAGAAGGATGTTTTCCTGGAGCGCCGCGAAGTTGGCGGGCATCGGCTCGAACGCAAACACCCGCCCCGCCGGTCCGACGAGCTTGGCCAGCAGCAGCGTCATATAGCCGATCTGCGCGCCGACATCGGCCACTGTCCAGCCCGGTTGCACCCAGCGCTGGAGGGCGGCGACGACATCACGCTCGTAGTCACCGTAGGCCATGCCTCGCTGGTAGCGCAGGTCCAGGCGCATACGGTGGCCCGCCAGAGGGCCGTGCAGGGCGACGACGGCCAATTGCTCACCGGCCGCCGTTCCCATCAGCCGATGGACCAGTGGTCCCAGGGGAGAGCCGAGCAGGGCGGCCCTGAGGCCTGGCGGCAGCCGCCCGGCTAGATTGACGAGTTGAGAC
>CAZLBQ010000331.1:1384-7235 GCA_964557745.1 uncultured Anaerolineales bacterium | reverse complement strand
AGCAGCCGCTCACTCGCGCTTCGGGCGTCGACCGGCTCAAACGGCGCAGCCAGCGCCTCGCGGGTGGCGTCTTCCAGTGTCTGCGAGATCTCGGGAATCTTCTCCCCCAGCCAGGTAGGCGGCTGCCCCAGCCCGCGCCGAATGCGCTCCATCTCCATCGTCCACCGCCCGGGTACGGCCCAGACGAGCGGCTCCAGGAATGGGTCGACAGGCCCCGGTGGAATGAAGGGACCGCTGGGCGCGGGGGGCGGCGTGGGCTTCTTGTGCTCGGCCATGAGTAAAGGTTCCTCCCAACCTGACAGTCTTGTAGCTGTTTCATATTACCACCCAGGGACGAGGGATGCAAGCCAGCGTCGGCCCTTCTTGACAATGTGGTACGCGCTGTGCGCCAGGGGTTGCGCCGGGCAGGCGCCTGGGCTACAATATGCTCGCTAGCCCAGGCGTCATGAGTCGCCCACGTCCCGCCGCCGCTAGCCTCGCTCGCCAGTCAGGCGCCATGTCTCTCGAATCGACGTCTCGCGTTGCCCGTCATAAAGAGTCTGTGCCACGCGCCGCTGCCCTCGTTGGCATCGGCTTTAGTGGTCTTGCCCTGTTGGGATGGGCGCTCGACCTCCCAGTCCTGAACCGCTGGTTCCCCAGCCTGCCGCCCATGGTGCCCAACACAGCGCTCCTCACGCTCCTGGTTAGCGTCACCCTCTGGCTCAGTGAGACGCGCCGCACCGTCGCGGCCCGCCGTCTGGCCGATGGCCTGGCCCTCCTGGTCGCCGTCGCGGGCGCCTTCTTCCTGGCCGAACATCTCTTCGCGTTCACGACGGGCCTCGACACCTGGCTACTCGACCTTCTCCAGCGCATCCACCTCTCCGACTATCCCGGCCGACCCGCGCCTCAGAGCGCGCTCAGCGTCGTCTGTCTAGGCCTCGCCCTCTGGCTGGCGCGCCGTGACGAGCCTTGGCGCGTGCTCGTCTCCCAGGCGCTCGCGGCCCTCGTCCTGCTCGTCGCGGCGCTGGCCCTGGTGGGCTACACCTACCGTTGGACCATGCTCTACGAGTTTTCAGCTAGTAACGGCATTGCGGTGCCCACCACGCTCGCCTTGATCGCGGTGAGTCTCGGCGTCCTCTATCTCCATCCCGAGCGCGGCGCCATGACCCTCGTCCTCAGCGACGATCCCGCCGGCATCCTGGTGCGCCGCCTGGCTCCCGCCGCCATCATCATCCCCTTTGTCCTCGGCCTGCTGCGCATCCTCGCCGAGCAGGCGGGCGTCGTAGACATGCCCTCCGCCCTGGCTCTGCTCGTCGTCACCAACATGCTCGTCTTCCTCGGCTTGATCGCCTGGAGCGCCGTCAGCATTCGCGAACTGGATTCGCGCCGCCGCCAGGCCGATGCGGCCCGCGCGCTCCAGATTGTCCGCGCCGAGACCGAACAGGCCGCCCGGCGGACGACCGAGCAGGCGATGGAGCGCACGCGGCGGCTGCAAGAGGTCACCGCCGCCCTCTCCCAGGCCCCGGACCGCCGCCAGGTCATCGATGTCATCGTCCAGCAGGGCCGCGCCGCCCTCGACGCCGACCTGGGCACCGTCACGCTCCTCAGCGACGACGGCCAAAGCCTGGAGTATGCCGGCTCGCTGGGCTATCCCCCCGGTTTGCCCGACTGGCGTCAACTCCCGCTCAGCCAGGCCGCCCCCATGGCCGACGCTGTCCGTTCCGGCCGACCGATCCTGCTAGAGACGGACGTCGCGCTCTCGACCCGCTATCCGCACCTCACGACAGTCCCCACGGCGATGGGTCTCCAGGCGTACGCCGCCATTCCCATGCTCGCCCAGGGCCGCCCCGTGGGCGCTCTGGCGCTGGGCTTCTACCACCCGCACTCCTTCAGCGCCGAGGATACCGGCTTCATGCTGGCCCTCGCCCAACTCGGCGGACAGGCCCTCGAGCGCGCCCGCCTCTTCGATGCCGAGCAGCGGGCGCATGCCGAAGCCGAGCGCGAGCGGGCGCGGGCGGCGCTGCTGGCGGACGTCAGCCGCGTCCTCACCTCGTCCCTCGACTCGGAAGCCACCCTGAGCCAGGCCGCCCACCTCCTCATCCCGCGCCTGGGCGACGGCTGCCTCATCCACATCCTCGACGAGGACGGCCAGGTCATCTGGGCCGCCCTCGCTCACCGCGACGCGGCCAAAGAGGCGTTGCTCCACGAACTGCCCGCCATCACCGAGTTGCGCCGCGCGTCGACTCACCCCATCGCCGTGGCCATGCGGACCGGCCGGCCCTATGTCGTCGCCGACCTGCCCGCCGAGCTTGGCCGGGCCAGCGCGGTAGACCCGCGCGTCCGCCGCATCCTGGGTCAACTCGGCGTCGCGTCCCAAGCGACGCTCCCGCTCATCGCCCACGACCGCACCCTCGGCGGGCTGACGCTGATGTCCGAGCAGCCCGACTTCTACACGGCGGCTGAGCTGTCGCTCATGACCGAGATCGCGCAACGCGCCGCCATCGCCGTCGAGAACGCCCAGCTCTACGCCGCGGCTCAGACGGCGGTCCGCATCCGTGACGAGTTCATCTCGATTACGTCGCACGAGTTGAAGAACCCGCTGACCGCGGTGAACGGCTTTATCCAGTACCTGGCGCGTCACGCCCGCCGCGACACCCTCGCCTCCCTGCCCCGCGAGCAAGTCGTCCAGACCCTGGCCCTGGCCGCCGACCAGGTGCGCCAACTCGACCGCCTGATTGACGACCTGCGCGACGTCTCGCGCCTGCGGGCCGGGCGGCTGGAACTGGAGCTGTCGGACGTCGACCTGACGAGCCTGGTGGCGAGCGTGGTCGAGCGGCACCGCGAGCGGGCCGTCAACGCCGGCAGCCGCCTCGAGTTTGTCGACAGCCTGCCCATCATCGGGCGCTGGGACCGCCTCCGCGTCGACCAGATCGTCACCAACCTCGTCAGCAACGCCATCAAGTACGGCGCCGGGCGTCCGATTGTCGTCTCCGTCAGTGTGGCAGGGGGGAAAGCGCTCGTCAAGGTGGCCGACCAGGGCATCGGGATTAAGGCCGAAGACCTGGAACGCATCTTCGACCCCTTCGAGCGCGCGGCCAGCGAGCAGCGGGCCATCAGCCTGGGCCTGGGGCTATACATCGCCCGCCGCCTGACCGAAGCCCACGGCGGCCGGCTCAGTGTCGCGAGCAAGGTCGGCGTCGGCTCCACCTTCACCGCCGAACTGCCACTGCCCGCCTAGCCGTGGTGCGCCTCATCATGTAGCGCCGACTTCCGTCGGCCACCGTAGCGCCCACGTGAGGCCGCCCCATGCTCGGCGCGGCGTCGGCGCTAGCCGTCGTCCTCCGCCCCGAAGGCGTAGCGCCGCAGCAAGCCCGGCAAATCCGCCATCAGTTGTTGCTTGGTCACCACGCGCGTCGCCCCCTGCGCCTGCGCTGCCCGCCGCGCCTCGACATCCACGTGCGGCCCGTAGGCGAGTACCGGGAGGTCGGGCGCAGCGCGCCGCACCTCGGCCAGCAGGTCCGACCACGGACGGCGGCTGGCGAGGTCAAGCACCACGAGCTTCAGGTCCGGCGTGGCCAGGGCCGCTGCTACGTCGGCCCTGCCATCGCCCATCGGCGTCAACCCGGCGGCCCGCGCGGCCGTCTCGAGTCGTACACTCAAAAACAGATCATCGACGAGGAGTAGAACACTCGGCATAGGCTCATCCCCTTCCACTGAGAGTGACATCGTAGCGCCGACGAGGGTCGGCCCTACCCTACGGCCCGCCGGGCGTCCGTAGATTGAGCGCGCCGTTGGCGATCAGCGGCAGGTACACCTGGCGCAACTCGACCGGGATGTACAGGTTCACCGGCACAATCACCGGCGTGTTCGCCACATCGCTCGGCGCACTAAAGATGATACTCGTCGCGTAAACATTCGGCGGCAAGCTGAGACTCTCGGCATAGATCGTCACCTCCGTCCCGCCACTCGCCACCGCCGCCGCCGTCCCCTGTGTCGCCGACAGCGACAGCCACGCCACCGTTGGGCTGATCGTCGCCGTCCAGGCGATGGGCGCGTCGGTGCTGGCCAGGCGCAGCCCCGCCTCCTGACGCGTCTCCGCGTTGGGCGCCGCGAGGAACGCCACCTCCCCCGGGCTGACCAGTAACAGGCGCTCCCCCTGCGCCGCGCCTCGGCCCACCAGCCCCAGCGCCGCCGCCACCGCCACCAGCATCGTCACCGCCAGCGTCACTCCCCAGCGCACGTTCTTCACCACCCCCTACCCCTCCCATCCGTCGGCCAGGTGCGCCGCGCGGATCTGGTAGCCATGTTGGAGCCTCGGCTGGACACGCTCTGTCCAGAACGACGTCGCCGCCTCTTCCACCGTATCAAAGTCCCAGTTTCGCATCCCGTACGTCGCCTGATACCAGTCGTGCGCCAGACCGAACCGCATCCGATCCTCGCTGCTGTAGTCCGCGTGGACGTGCCAGGGATGGCCGCGCTGCGAGCGCGGCTCGGTGCGCGTCATCCATACCGCGTACCAGCGTCCATCCGGATGTTCGAGATAGGCAAAGAAGGGCGGGAAGCCCCGCGTCACCGTCCTCTGCTCCACCACCATGTCGGGTTGCATACTTGTCTCCTGCGCCGTCACCGGCCGCCACCCCTACCGGGGCCAGGGTCACACAGCGAGCAGACAACGTCCAGAGACCTTGTCTGCCCGCCTGTTGTATGAGTTTCACGGCTAAGCGAAGCAAGACGAGTGCCGTGACACCGTCCTCCCTATTTTGACGAGTTTCACAAAAACATTGTTCAAACCCTTGACAACGTCGCTATATCATTGTATAATACTCGCATAAGGATTGTACAAACACAGGTCAACCAGGATTAGGGCATCGACGATGTTGAGGATTGTGGACAACCAGACGCCCGCCGACCGCAGCGCCGCCCGCGAGCTAGACGAACTCGTGCGGCTCTCGGACAAGCCAGTCTACAACATAAAAGCGGTCGAGCAAGCCACCGACGTGCTCGCCTCGACCCTACGAGCCTGGGAGCGCCGCTACGGCGTCCTCGCCCCCCAGCGCACTGAGAGCGGCTACCGCCTGTACTCCGAGCGCGACGTGGCGATCATCAATTGGCTCAAATACCAGCTCGTCCACGGCATGACCATCGGCCAGGCGACCACCTGGCTGCGGGCGCGCCTGGCCGAGGGGCCAGGCCGGGCCCCCGCGCCCCCCGGCGGCGACCTCTCGCCGCTGCAAGACCTGCGCGCCGCCCTGCTCGACGCCCTGCTGAACCTGGATGAGGCCGAGGCCAACGTCATCCTCACCGACGCCTTCAGCCGCTACCCCATCGAGCTGGTGTGCCTCCAAATCCTCCAGCCCATTATGGTCGCCATCGGCCAGCGCTGGTACGACGGCCAGGCCTCCATCGCCCAGGAACACTTCGCCAGCCACTGGGTGCGCCAGAAACTCGTCGGCCTGCTGGCCGCCACGCCGCTGCGCTCGACCGGCCGCCCCATTATCACGGCGTCGGCCCCCACCGACCAGCACGAACTCGGCACGCTGTTTATCGCCCTCTTCCTCCAGCGCGCGGGCCACGAAGTGATCCATCTCGGCCCAAACCTGGCCGCCGACGGCCTGCGCGACACCCTGAGCGCCATCCGGCCCAGCATCATCGCCATCTCCGCGACCCACGAGGAAGCGGCCTCCCACATCGCCGACATCGCGGCCGAGATCGCCGCCATGAGTGAGCCGCGCCCCCTGCTGGCCTACGGCGGCCGCGTCTTCAACGAGCTGCCCACCCTCCAGGAGCAGACACCCGGCATCTTCCTGGGCCACAACGCCGAGGAAGCGGTAGCCACCGTCGAGCGCCTGCTGCGCCAGCGCCGCGCTTCGTA
>CAZLBQ010000331.1:0-1284 GCA_964557745.1 uncultured Anaerolineales bacterium | reverse complement strand
CGGCAGAAACGAGCGACGTGATGCAGTCAGTGTTAAGCGGTAAGGTTGTTTTCATGACAGGTGGTTCAAGCGGCATTGGCCGCGCGGCAGCCCAGCTATTCGCCGCGGCCGGCGCCACCGTCGTGCTGGTGGCGCGGCGCATGGACGCGCTCATCGAGGCGGCCGAGACCATCAGCCGCGCCACCGGCCAGTTTGTTCTGCCCCTCGCCGCCGACGTGACCCGCCCCGACCAGGTCGAGCGCGCCGTCGCCGAGGCCCTCGCCGAGTGCGGGCGCATCGACATCCTCGTCAACGCGGCCGGCCTCGGCATCCTCAAACCCGCTCCGGCCCTCAGCCAGGACGACTTCGACCGCATGCTCGACGTCAACCTGCGCGGCGTCTTCACCGTCACCCAGGCCGTGACGCGCCAGATGCAGACGCAGGGTGGCGGGCTGGTCATCAACCTGCCGGGCAGCATGGGCCGCGCCGTCATGGCCAACGCTGCTGGCTACTGCGCCTCGAAGTGGGGCGTAGTGGGCCTGACCAAGGCCCTCGCGGCCGACCTGAAGCGCTACGGCATCAAGTTCTCGCTCCTGTACCTCGGCGGCGTCGACACCCCCTTCTGGGACAGCATCGACATGCGGGTGCAGCGCGACAAGCTGCTCACCGTCCAGGCGGCAGCCGAAGCTGTGGTGTACGCCGCCGGTCAGCCTGGGGCGGCCGTACTCAACGAGCTGGTCCTCCAGCCGGAGAGCCACCAGCTCTAGCGACATGTTAGGAGGGAGGTCGCTCGCTCCCTCGTAGGAGCGACCTTAATCACATACTCGTCTGGCATCAAGAAAACCACTCAGACACAAGGAGACCCGACAATGAAGTTTCTCGCGCATGTGATGGTCGTATTCGGTTTGGTTCTGGCCCTGGCGGGCGGCGCCCTGCCCGCCGCCGCGCAGGGTGGACAGGCGTCCGTCCGCGTCGTCCACGCCTCGCCCGACGCCCCCCCCGTCGACATCTACGTCGGTAACACCAAGGCCATCAGCAACCTGGCCTTCAAGAGCGCCTCGCCCGCCGCTAGCCTCCCCGCTGGCGTCGCCGACATCAAGGTCTTCCCGACCTCGGCCAACGGCCAGGGCAACCCGGCCATCGCCGCCAAGCCCACCCTGGCGGCCGGCGCCTACACCATCGTGGCCGTCGGCAAGCTCGCCAACATCGAGCCGCTCGTCCTGACCGACAACCTGGCGAAGCCCGCCGCGGGCAAGGCCCACGTCCGCTTCGTCCATGCCTCGCCCGACGCGCCCGCCGTGGACA
>CAZLBQ010000330.1:3997-7261 GCA_964557745.1 uncultured Anaerolineales bacterium | reverse complement strand
GGCCACGCGCTGGATGTCGGCGGTGGTCACGCGCTCGATCCGTTCGACCAGGTCAGCAGCCGTCAGCACCTCCTCGCGCACGACGACCTGGGACGCCAGCGACATGGCAATCTCCGCCGTGTCCTCCAGGCGCAGCAACAATCCCCCCTTCAGATACTCCTTCGTTTTGGTCAACTCAACCGCCGGCACCGGCTCGTCGCGCAGCCGCCACAGGTGGCCCAGCAGGGCGCGCACCGCCTTCGTCGCGCGGGGCGGATCGACGGCGGCGTACAGGGTCAGGACGCCGGTGTCGTGGAGATAGGCGTCGTCGCTGTAGACGTTGTAGGCCAGGGCGGCCCGCTCGCGCAGGTCGAGGAACAGGCGCGAACTCATGCCCGACCCCAGGATGGCGCTCATGACCTGCAAGGTGTGGCGGTCGGGGTCGAGCATGGACAGGCCGGGCAGGCTGACGCGCAGGTGCGCCTGCTCGATGGCGCGCCGCCCGACCAGGACGTGCGGCCCCGGCGTCGGCGCGGGGGCGGGGGCGAAGTCGGCGGCGGGGGCGGGGTCCCAGCCGCCCAAGGCGTCGGCCAGGCGGGCCAGGGCGTTGGCGGGGTCGAAGGCGCCGGCCAGGGCGACGACGAGGTTGTTGGGGCGGTAGTGGCGGGCCAGGGTGTCCACCAGGGTGTCGCGGCGCATGGCGCGCACGCTGGCCTCGGTGCCCAGGATGTCGCGGCCCAGGGGGTGGTCGCCGTACATAAGCTGGTCGGCCAGGACGCCGACCCAGCTCTCGGCCTCGTCCTGGATCATCGCCAGCTCTTCCAGCACGACCTTGCGCTCCTTCGCCACGTCCCCCGCTCGTAAGCGGGGCCGTTGGAGCATGTCGGCCACGACGTCGATGGCCGCGCCCAGGTGGGCGGCGGGGACGCGGGCGACGTAGGCCGTCTTGTCGTCGCTGGTGAAGGCGTCGAGCGAGCCGCCGACGCCCTCGATGGCGAGGCTGATGGCTTCGGGGGTCGGGTAGCGCTGTGAGCCTTTGAACAGCATGTGCTCGATGAAGTGGGACGCGCCGGCGATGGCGGCGCTCTCGTAGCGCGCCCCGACGCCCATGTAGAAGGCCAGGGTGACAGAGTAGCGGTCGGGCAGCGGGACGGTGATGACCCGCACGCCGTTGGGCAGCGTGGTCAGGGTGTACGTGTCGGCGAGGGATGCGGTAAGCATGGAGAAATTATAACACGGATAGCCAGAATGGGCGGATGATGGTCTGATCCGCCTATTCTGGCTATCCGTGTTCTACCCTTCCGTGCTATCCTCCACTACGCCAGGCCCAGGCGGTCGAGGTCGGCCTCGCTCATCCCGAAGTAGTGGCCGACTTCGTGGAGGACGGTCGTCCGCACCTCGCGCTGGATCTCAGCATCCGTCTCGCACGCCTCCTCGATGGGGCCGCGATAGATGACGATGGTCGGGGGAAAGGGGACGAGGCCCTGCTCGGCCAGGGTCGGGCCGCGCTGCAGGCCGAAGATGGTCTCGTCAGGCGGGACGCCCAGCGCGTCCAGGTCGTCGGGGTCGGGCCAGTCCTCGACCAGGATGGCGACCCCCTCCAGGTAGGGCTGGAAGCGGGGCGGCAGGCTCGCCAGGGCCGCCTCGACCAGGCGGTCGAAGCGGGCGCGGGCGGCCTGGCGGGACTCGCGGCGAGCGCGCAGCTTGCTGGGGCGAATGGGCATAGGACGCTCTACGGAACCAGGATGATGGACAAGCCGTCGGGGTCGCGCAGCGTGGCGAGGGGGAAGTCCAGGCCCGCCATCACGCGCGGGCCCTCGACGGCGATGCCCTGGGCGCGGAGTTCGGCGCACGCGGCGTCGAGGTCGCCGACGCTGAACTGTAGCTCGACCTGGCCGGCTGGGAGGGGCGGCTCGGCCGCGTCGGTCAGGCGATGCGTCAGGTGCAGGGCGAGCGTGACCTGACCCGCCAGCAACTCGCTCCACGTCTCGGTCTCCAGGAGGAGGGGCAGGCCCAGGACGTCGTGATAGAAGGCGACGGCGCGCGGCATCTGGGAGACGTAGACGATGGTCTGGTTCAACTGAGGCGTCATGGGCGATGCTCCAGGAACCACGCGTATAGTTCAGGGTTGGCGTAGGTGCGCGTCCAGGCGTCGTGGCGGGCGTCGGAGTAGACGGTGTAGTGGACGTTGCTGCCCAGCGCCCGCAGCATGGCGACGATGTGGTCGGAGTGGCCAATGGGGACGACGGTGTCGTGCGCGCCGTGGAACACCCACAGCGGCTTGTCCTTGAGGACGGGCAGGCGGTCAAAGAAGTCGGGCGCGTGGGGCGTCGCGCCACAGATGGGGGCGACGGCGGCGAAGCGCGCCGGGTGGGTGACCGCCAGGGCCCACGAGCCGCGCCCGCCCATGCTCAGGCCGGTCAGGTAGACGCGCGCCGGGTCGACGGGCGTGCGGCCCATGACGTCGTCGAGCAGGGGGATGAGGAGATGCCGCTGCCCCTCCCAGTCGGTGTCGAGAGGGCACTGGGGCGACACGGTGATGAAGGGAAAGCTGTCGGCCTCATCCACCACGCGGGGGATGCCGTGCCGCTTGAGCATGGCCAGGTCGTCGCCGCGCTCGCCACGTCCGTGGAGGAAGAAGATGAGGGGCCAGCGCTGCTCTGGCTGGCCGTCGTCGGGCACGCCCAGCAGATACGCCAGCCGCCCGCTCTCAGTCTCAAATACCTGCTCCGCCTGCTTCATGCTCCCTCTCGACCTGATAACCTGTAACTTTCAACCTTCAACCTTCAACCCTCAATACCCCAACTCCCGCAGCTTGTCCTCACCAAAGCCGAAGTGGTGGGCGACCTCGTGGATGACCGTCTTGCGCACCTGCTCGCGCACCTGCGCGTCCCGCCCCGGCCCCTCGCCCGGGTGGATCAACTCGATGGGGCCTTGAAAGATGGTGATCTTGTCGGGGGGGACGAGGGTCAGGGACGACGGGCGGCGGGTGCGGGGGATGCCTTCGTAGAGGCCCAGCAGGAGCGCGCCGGGCGCGAGGTTGACTCGTTGGACGTGGTGGAGGCGCGGCCAGGGTTCGATGACGACGGCCACGTTCTCCAGGTAGGGCATGAACATGGGCGGCAGGCTGTCTAGCGCCTCGGCGACCAGTTGCTCGAAGTGCTCAGGGGTCAACGTGTTTCCTCGACGTGGGCCTGGAGCCAGGCCGTCCACTCCGTGTGGCTCAACTTCCCCGCCGCTAACTGCAGGATGATCGCCTCCTGTTCATCCACTGACGCGTTGATA
>CAZLBQ010000330.1:0-3897 GCA_964557745.1 uncultured Anaerolineales bacterium | reverse complement strand
AACGTGGCACAATACGCCGGTGCAGTTCCAGCACTTCGAGCAGGTTGACCTCGACGGTCAAGCCAGCCGCCGATACAATTCCTCGTTCTCGCGCAGGATGAACTCAACCTCCTTATCGAAATCCTCATTCAAGTCCGAGAGGAGACGCTCGATACCCGCGCGAACCAGATCGCTCACCGCGATCCCATAGCGGTCAGCCAGGGCTTGCAGTCTCTGCCAACGCTCTTCAGAAATGTCAATGGTGAGGGTTGTCATATAGCGTGCTACCCTTTTCCTACGTCCCCCTTGAGCCGGGCGCGGCTGACGGAGAGCGCGTACTTCACCTGGGGCGTCCACGCCTTGACCTGCCACAGCTTCGGGTTGTCGATGGGGAAGCTGTGGTAGTAGGGGCCTTGCTTCTTGACCCAGTCGTAGGCGTCGTCGTCGCCCCTCAGCAGATTGGATACCACGTCCAGGTAGAGGTCACGGACGCGGCGGTCGTCCTGCACTTCGGCCAGATAGCGGTACTGAACGATGTACGCCCCGCGCTCGTGCTCCAGGCTGCCGAAAACATAGGGCGCCTGGGTCGTGTGGACCAACTCGTGGACCAGGCGGTCCGGCTCCAGGTAGGTCTTCATCGATGTGGGGAAGAAGATGCGCTTGCCCAGCCACGTCGTCCCGCCGGGGCCACCGAGGGTGTCGCTGAACACGACCTGGATGCGGCTCTGACGCAGGTAGTCGGCCCACGCTTTGCCGAGGGCCGACTGGTCCAGAATGCCCAGCGCATCGACGACGGCCTGGTGGAACCGATAGCGGGACGACATGGGAGACCCCCTAACGCTTGGCTTCGAGGATAATGAGTTGCGTGCCGTCTTCGGGCAGGTCCTTCTTGGCGATCTTGAGTACCTCCTGGTGCGAGACCTCCTTGGCCTCGACGCCCATCGCCTTGAGGAACTTGTCGAGCTTGTCGAGCTTCGTCTCTTCACCGTCGAGGCGGTAGTGCATGGGAATGACGACCTTCGGCTCCAGCAGGTTGATGACCTCGACAGCCTGCGTGGCGTTGAGGGCGGCGCCGTCGCCGACGGGGGCCAGCAGGACGTCAATGGGGCCGATGGCCTCAGCCTGGGTCTGGGTGGGAATGTGCCCCAGGTCGCCCAGGTGGCAGACGCGCAGGTCCTCAGCGTCGAGGACGTAGACGGTGTTCGTCCCGTAGATCGACCCCTTCTTGCCGTCGTGGTAGGTCGGGATGCCGAAGACGAACATGCCCTTGACCTCGTACTCGCCGGGGCCGCGAATGACGTACGGCTCACCCTTGACGGCGTCGACATTGCTGTGGCCCGCGTGATCGTGGCTGATGGTCACGATGTCGGCCGTTGTGCGCGGGAAGCTGGGCAGGCCGAGGGCCTTGCCCGAGTACGGGTCATGGACGACAAAGCCGTCGCGGGTGCGGATGCGGAACGCGCTATAACCAAACCACGTAATTTCCATTACTCGACATACCTTTCGATCTTCGCCGCGTCGCGCTGGCTCTCCAACCACTCCTGGAACTTGGCCTGGCGCAGCTCCTGCCAACGGTCGTCGGGGAGTTTGCGGTTCGGGTCCTTCTCTAGCACCTGGATGACATGGTAGCCAAATTGGGTCTGGACGGGCGAGCTGACCTGCTTGAGCGGCAGGCTGAATGCCGCCTGCTCGAATTCAGGGACCATCAGGCCGCGCGGGAACCAGCCCAGGTCGCCGCCCGCCTTGGCGGTGCCAGGGTCCTTCGACACCTCGCGGGCCACCTTGGCGAAGTCCTCGCCGCCCTCAACGCGCTTAGCCGCGCGAATCGCTTCGTCGAGCGTCTGGACGAGAATGTGACGGGCGTGGACCTGCTCGACGGATTGTGGCACATCTTTGGTGACGAGGTCGCGCACCTTGTTGCCGAGTAACTGTGAGCGCTGCTCGGTGGCGAACAGGTCCTTCGTCAGCCCGCGCGCCGCCAGTGCCTTGTCATACTCCTGCTGCCCGCCCATGTCCTTGACCAGCGCCTCAATCGACTTGGCCAACTCGTCGTCGCCGACGGTGATATTGTTCTTCTGGGCGTACTGGCGGATCAGGGCCTCGCTGATGAGTTCTTCCAGGACCTGGTTGTAGACGGTCTTGAGGGCCTGGTCGCCTTCTGGCGTGTTGACGTTGACCTTCTTGTCGTTGAGCAGGAAGTTGCGCGCCTGGGCCGCCTGGCGCTGGAAGTCCGCCATAGCGATGCCCTCGCCGTTGACGACGGCCGCCGTGGTCCCGTCGCCCTTGCCCTTCGTGGCTGTGCTTGGTTGGCCGCCTGCGGCGCCAGGCGTCGCCGCGCCCGACGCGGTCGTCTTGCCGGACGCGGGCGCGGCTGGGGCTGTCGTCCCTTTCGCTGGGGCCGGGTTGAGCGCGGCCGGGGTGGAAGCCGTCGTATCAGTCGTCGGCCCGGCCTGGTTGCAGGCAGCCAGTACACTGAACACCAGAGCCAGCAAGCTCACCATCAGCAGTCGACGTTGCATAGTCATAGGGAAGCCTCGAATCCATCAGGAGTCTGTCCGCCTAGCCTGTCAGCCTAAGGAAAGACGAAGGACGAAAGACGAAGTGGAGAAGCCCCTGGTCTTCGTCTCTCGTCCTCGGTCCTTCGTCTCACATAATGATAGCACAAGAGTTCTGACAGCGCAAGACTTTTGCCGTCTTTTTCCTATTTTTCGCCCAGCCAGTGGTGGACACGAGCCACAAGGGCCAGGGGGTCGAAGGGCTTGGGGATGAACTCTGTTGCGCCGACCTGCGTGGCGTAGCGCGCCTCGTTGGCGGCGGAGAGGACGAGGATGGGGACATCGGCCTGGACCGAGCGCCGCATCTGGCTGACCAGTTCCGGGCCTTCCACGTCGGGCAGCAGCCAGTCGGTGATAACGAGCTGAGGCGTGTGCCGTTCAAGGAGATGCAAGGCCTCTTGACCGTTGCGGGCCTCTATGATAGCCAAGTCCTCCTCGGCGAGGAGCAGGGCTACCAGTTCACGAATACTCGAGTTGTCCTCGACCAGCAAGACATGCGACATAAATAGAGGCCTCCAGACCCTAATGTGATTATAGTCGGTATGGGCCTGAGGTGCAAAGTTGGCGGCCAGGCGGCTTTGTGTTACAATGAGCCGTTGTGAAGGTTGCCGTCCATCGAGACGAGGCATTGTTCAGGGTCTGAAGGAGCGAGGAGTGAGTCGAACCATAGCGCGACGTTTTCTCAACATCGCCGTTCTGAGCTGTATCCTGGCTGTCGCGGCGTGCAGCGGGGGGAGCGCCCCGGCGCCGACGCCGGCGCCCACCGCGTCGCGGCCGGTCGCCGTCGTCAACGCGGCCACGCCCACGGTTGCACAGGTGGCCAGTGGCCCGACGGAGGAACCGACCAAGGCCCCCAAACCCACCCGCACCCCCAAGCCGAGCCAGCCGGAGCCAACGGACACGCCCACCCCGTTGCCCCCGCCGCCGCCCAAGAAGCCAGCGCGCCTCAACACGCCCGAGTACGGAGCGCAGGCCTTCCTGTGGTGGCGGCCCGAGCTGGCCGAGCGCGACCTGCTCGAAATCAAGAACATGGGCTTCACCTGGGTCAAGCAGGGCTTTGGCTGGCGCGACATCGAACTGGAGAAGGGCAAGTTCGACTGGTCTCGCACCGACTTTGTCGTCTACACGACCAACCGCTACGGCGAGGGCAAGCTCGACCTGCTCATCCGCGTCGATCACCAGCCCGAGTGGGCGCGCAAGGGCTGCTCGATGCAAGGCCCGCCGACGAACATGAAGGACTTCGGCGACTTCCTGTCGGCGGTGGCGTCGCGCTACAAGGGCCGCATCCGCGCCTACCAGATCTGGAACGAGCCGAACCTGGCGCGCGAGTGGTGCGACCAGAAGCCCAGCCCGCAGCAGTACG
>CAZLBQ010000329.1:0-7262 GCA_964557745.1 uncultured Anaerolineales bacterium | reverse complement strand
CTTCCGCCGAGACGCGCCGCGCCTGGAGGCGCCGGTGTACTTCTTCCTCGGCGCGCATGATGTGAACGCCACCTATTGGCTGGCCCAGGACTACTTCGCCACCCTCCAGGCGCCACGCAAGCGGCTGGTGATGTTCGAGGCGTCGGGCCACGGCAACATCTGGCAGGAGCCTGACAAGTTCCACGCGCTGATGGACGAGGTGGTAGCCGAAACGTACCCGGCCCGTAGCCGCTAGCCGCTTCGTCTCCGATGTAGCAAAAAGCTGAGGCGGGTCGCCCTCTGGCCGACCCGCCTCGCGCGGCCCCCCTCTCGTTCAGTGAATGGCCGGGTACTCCGAGGCAGGCTTACGCGAGAAGCGGGCGGGACCAAAGACGATCACCACCACCACCGCCGCCAGGGCCATCATGCCCAGCGGGTACCACAGGAGCGGACCGCTCATGCCGACCGGCAGGACATTCGTCCAGGTGTTCTGCGCGGCGTGGACGAGGTAGGCGAGCAGCAGGCTGCCACGCGTGTTGTTGAAGATCCAGGCGAACAGGATGGCGGCGGCCAGGCTGATGACCACGAACGCCACAGGGCCGAGAGCGGCTTGCGGCGCGTCGCTCGTCCAGAACAGGGGCAAATGGAACAGCGCCTCGATGGCTCCCAAGACCAGGTTGGCGGTGAGGGCGGTGTGTCGGGCTTGCAGGCGGGGGAGCGCAAAGCCGCGCCAGCCAATCTCCTCGCCATTGATGAGGCCCAGCACGACGAGGAGTAGCACGATATTGAGCGCCAGGCCGAGGGACAGGTGCGGCAAGGGGGGCAGCGCGCCGCCGGTCAGGGCGTAGACAGCGAAGCCGAGCAGAAAGAGGATGGGGTGCATGAACAGCGCCGCCAGGTACCAGACCGGGTTCACCCGCCAAACCAGCAGCCCACTCAGCAGGCGGCGGATGCCGGCGCCACCACTCAGCAAGCCTGTCACGATGAGGGCGGCGAAGGTCGGGCCGTAGCCACCCAGGATGACCAGCGGCAGGGGCACACGGAACGGGAGCCAGCCCTGCGAGCCGAGCGCGTCGGGGACCAGGTACACGAGCCAACTGATGGCGAAGGCCAGAACAAAGTAGGCGGCGAGCGGATGGCGCTTGACCAGACGCTGAACCAGGCTAGACGCGGTGGGCGAGGGGACACTCAACGTGGACACGGCAGTTCTCCCTTCTCGGCCTGACATGGATGGCGTAGCGCTCATCATACAGGATAGACTCACGCGCGTCATCGGTCAAGAGACGGATTGGGAGTCGTCTGATGAGACGAGAGGGATGAGAGGCAGGGTCTAGCGGCCCGCCCGCGGCGCGGGCACGGGGTAGCCAACGAGGTACGTCATGGGGATGGGGCTGGCGGGGACGGGGGTCTCGCCAATGTCCCAGACGTAGTCATCGGCCAGGCCCGCCGTCAGGTCGCGCAACTCCGCGACGGTGTACATGCGGAGGGAGGACACGACGCCATCCCAGAGCACGAGCCACGGCCCGGCGGGGATGACATACGTCCAGAACAGCCGCGACCAGCGGAAGGGGCGTATGACCGGCGCCAGCAGGTAGGCGAGCGCGGGCGCCAGCAGGACACTCAGCAGCGCCAGGGGTTGGCGGTGGCCAAAGTCGAAGGCGGCGATGCCCTGACGCTGGCGGACGGCGTCGGCCAGCAGGGCGCGGGCGGCGGCGGGCGGGAAGTGGTGGAGGGCGCCGAACAGGGTGCGGAAGCCGGGCAGCGTCGGCGGGACGGCCAGGGCATCGACAGGGCCAGGCGCGATCTGTACCGCCTGGGGGAAGTCCTGCTGGAGGGTCTGCCAGGCGTCCCGGTTGGGATACTTGTCGGTCAGTGTCACCTGGAGGTCGGGGTAGGTCTGGCGGAGGACGGGCAGCAAGCCGCGCCACGGCCCACCGCCCCCGGCGCACAGGTCCACGAGACGGCGGTCGTCCGTCGCGGCGAGGGCCGGGACGAGCCGCGCGGCGATGGCGCGCCAGGGGCGGAGGGTCTGCCAGCCGAACTGGAGATAGTCCGTCCCGACGTCGCGGATCGAACGCGGGAACCAGGGGAGGTCTTCGAGTTCAACCAGTTGGTAGCGACGCACCTTCCACACTCGCCATGAGTAGTTGGGCTTGGCCCAGCGCGCGGACGGTGTACACGCCGAGGACGGCGGGGACCACCACCGAGTCGAAGGGCCGCAGGCTGAGGGTGTGGGGGCCCGCCGCGAGCTGCGCCTCGCCCTCAATGACGGTTAGGGCGTGGAACGTCTGTCCCTGGGTGTCCAGGGTCAACCCGCTGGCGGCGGGGGTGAGCCGTTCCAGGCTGAAGTACGGTGTCTGGCACAGGGTCTGCCACCCCGGGTGGTCTTCAGCCGCCGCGCGCACGTCGCCCCGCGCCGCGACGTTCGTCACCGCCAGCGACTTGTCGATGTGCAGGACGCGCCCACTGCTGGCGGGCCGCCCCCAGTCGTAGACGCGGTACGTCAGGTCCGATGTCTGCTGGACCTCGTAGATGAACAGCCCTGGCCCCAGGGCGTGGAGCGTGCCGGCCGGGATGTAGACCGTGTCGCCACGCTGCACGCGGTGGAACTGGACGAGGTCCATGATGCGGCCGTCGCGGATGGCCTGAGCGACAGCGTCCGCCGTGATGCCCGGCTTCAGCCCCGCGACCAACTGAGCCTCAGCGTCGGCGTCCAGGACGTACCAGGCTTCCGTCTTGCCGAAGTGGTCGGGGCCTTCGAGCCGCGCCGCCTGCTCATCGTCCGGGTGGACCTGGAGCGATAGCCACTGGGCACAGTCGAGGAGCTTGATGAGCAGCGGGAAGCGATGGCCGGTGCGAGCGACAACGCGCGCGCCGAGCAGGGCCGCGCCAGCGTCGGCCCCGACCTCACCCAGCGTCCGCCCGGCCAGCGGGCCAGTGGCCACGCGGTCATGCTCGTAGACAACCCAGGCCTCGGCGGTCGGCGCATGGCCGGGGCGCAGGCGGTCACCGCCCCACACATAGTCGCGGTATTCAGGTGTCAGTTGGAGGGGGTAGAGGTCCGTCATCGTGCCCATAAGATGTTGGGGGCAGACTTCTGAGTCTGCCCCGGTCCGCAATGCTGCCTGCCGCCGGCCGGTTACTTGCCTGCTTCGCGCTTCGCCAGGCGGTTCTGCAAGATCACGACCACGAGCAGGAAGACACCGCGAATAACCGACTGCCAGTAGGCGCTGAGGCTGACGACGCCGCGCCCGTTCTCAAAGTTCAGGATGTTGAAGATGAGGCCAAGCAGGAGCATGCCGACAAACGTGGCCCCCACCGACCCCATGCCGCCGGTCAGCAGCGTGCCACCGACAACGACCGAGGCGATGGCGTGGAGTTCCCAGCCCACACCCTCCGTCGGCTGGCCCGCCCCGAACTGGGCGGCCAGGATGACGCCGGCCAGCCCGGACAACGCGCCGCTCAGGGTGTAGACCGACATGCGGATGCGCTCGACGGGCAGGCCCATCAGCCGCGCGGCCTCCTCGTTGTCCCCAATCGCCAGCACGTGGCGGCCCCAGCGCGTATAGTTGAGCATAATCGAGCCAATAATATACGCGACGATGAGGATGATGGCCGGCACGGGGATGCCCAGGATGTCGCCCTGGCCAATCCAGGTGAAGCCGCTCGTATACGACACGGCGACTGAGGTGTTCTTCGCCAGGATCAGCGCCAGGCCCCGCGCCGCCAGCAGCATCGCCAGGGTGACGATAAACGGGAAGATGTGCAGCCGGGCGATAACCGTGCCGCTAATCAGCCCCAGCAACATGCAGGCCACGACGGGCAGCACGACGCCCGGCAGCAGGCCGTACGGGCTGGCCAGGGCGGCGATGACGCTGGCGAGGGCGGCCATGGTGCCCACTGACAGGTCGATACCGTCGGACATGATGACGAACGTCATGCCCAGCGCGATGAGGCCGAACATCGAGTTGTAGCGCAGCACACTGGCGACGTTGTAGGCCGACAGGAAGTTCTCGTAACGCAGCGCGCCGAACAGGATGAGCAGGATCAGGGCGACCAGGACGCCCTGGCGCTGCAGCAGGCTAGTGGCGCGCGCCCGCAGCTCAGACTGGCGCGCTTGCCGAACCTCGGTGGTAGCGGTTGCCATGAAGAGACCTCCGAGTTAGGACTGGCGCGGCCGCTGGACGTAGACGGCCACCAGGATAATCACGGCCTTCACCACCAGCGCCGCCGCATCGGGGATGCCGTGCGCCAGCAGGGTGAAGCGGATGAGCTGCATGATGAGCGCGCCGACGAGCGTGCCGACGACGGTGGCGCGGCCGCCGGAGAAGGGCGTCCCACCCACCGCTACCGCCGCGATGGCGTCCAACTCCATGTTCTGCCCAACCAGGTTGGCGTCGGACGACGAATTGATGGCGATGACGATCAAGCCCGCGATACCCGATAGCAGGCCGCTGATAGTGTAGACGGCGCGCTTGATGGCGCTGACCGGCACGCCCGACAGGCGCGCCGCGTCCTCGTTGCCGCCCACGGCCAGGACGTAGCGGCCAAACATCGTCGCCCGCATCACCCAGGCCACGATGGCGACAATGATGAGCATCAGGATGACCTGGAATGGGATGCCCAGCGGGCGACCCAGACCGATGTACTGGAAGCTCTCATTGCGGAACGTTTGCAGGTTGCCGTTGGTCATGACCTGGGCGATACCGCGCCCGGCGATGAACAGGACCAGGGTGGCGATAATCGGTTGAATCTTGAAGTAGGTAATCAACCAGCCGTTGAACAGGCCGAACGCGCCCGCGACCAGGACCGGCACGATAAAGGCGAGGGTCACGCCGACGACGGGGTTGTTGAGGGGTGGTGTCTGGCTCAGGAAGATGATGGGGGCCAGCGCGCCAGCAATGGCCATCAGCGAGCCGACCGAGACGTCGATGCCGCCGGTAGCGATGACCAGCGTCATGCCCGTGGCGACGATGACGATGGTCGCCACCTGGGTCAGGTTGACGTTCATCGTCTGCGCGGTGAGAAAGTTGGTCGTAAAGAAGACGTTGTACAACAGCAGCAGGAGGAGCGCGATGAGCGCCCCATACGTCTGCCCCACGTTGCGGAACCGCTCCGGGACGGCCACGCGGCGCCCCGACGAGCCGACGGTGGTGGGGACGTTAGCCATTGTCGCCTCCTGGCGTCGCCGTCTCGCCCTCCGCGCCATGCGCCATGGCCGCCATAATCGCCCCCTGGCTGATGCCCGCGTGGGGCAACTCGGCGACGGTCTGGCCGTCGCGCAGCACCACCACGCGGTCGCAGCCCTCGGTCAGTTCCTCGATCTCTGAGGAGATCATCAGCACGCCCAGCCCGGCTTCGGCCAACTCATCGATGAGCGACTGGATTTCGGCCTTGGCGCCGACGTCGATGCCGCGCGTCGGCTCGTCGAGGATGAGCAGGCGCGGGTTGAGGCACATCCAGCGCGCCAGCAGCACTTTCTGCTGGTTGCCGCCCGACAGCTCGCGGATGGGCTGGTCCGGCCCGGCCGTCTTAATCCCTAAGCGTTGGATAAACTGGTCGACAATAGCCGCCTGCTTGTCCTGGGCGATGATGCCCGAGCGGGCCAGGGCGGGCAGCAGGGCCAGGGTGATATTCTCGCGCACCGACATGTAGGGGATAATGCCCTGTGTCTTGCGGTCCTCCGGGCAGAAGCCGATGCCGGCGCGGATGGCGTCGGCCGGCGACTTGAAGTGGACGCGTTCGCCGTCCACCTCGACCTCGCCCCCCTCGACCGGGTCGGCGGCGAAGATGGCGCGGGCCATCTCGGTGCGCCCGGCCCCTAGCAGCCCGGCTAGACCGACGATCTCGCCCGCACGCACGCTCACGCCCGCGCCCTGCAAGGCGCGGCCGCGCCGCAGGTTGGCCGCCTCGAGGATCGGCTCTTTGGCCTCGTGGACCCCTTCGCTGAAGCCCGTCATGCCGGCGCGGACCTCACCCAGGTTCTTGCCCAGCATGCGGGCTACCAGTTCCAACTTGCTGATGTCCGCGATGGCGCGCTCGTCGATGGTGTGGCCGTCGCGCATGATGGTCACGCGGTCGCAGACCTGGTACAGCTCATCCAGCCGATGACTGATGAAGATGACCGAGACGCCCTCGCCCTTGAGCTGGCGGATGACGTCGAACAGCGTGGCGACCTCGCGCTCGTCCAGCGACGACGTCGGCTCGTCCATCACCACCAGCTTGGTCTGGAACGAGACGGCCCGCGCGATGGCGACCATCTGCTGAACGGCCACGTTCAGGTTCATGAGCGGCTGCGTCACGTCCACGTCCAGCCCGAAGCGGCCCAGGATCGCGCGCGCCTCGGCGTTCATGCGCCGCCAGTCGACGAGACCCCAACGGCGAGGCTCGCGGCCCATGAAGATGTTCTCGCTCACCGAGCGGAAGGGAACGAGATTTACTTCCTGGTAGATGGTGCTGACGCCGTTGGCCTGCGCCTGCTGCGGCGAGTGGAAGTCGACGGGGACACCGTCGAAGATGATGGTTCCGCTGTCGCGCCGGTACGCCCCGGTCAGAATCTTGATCAGCGTCGACTTGCCGGCGCCGTTCTGGCCGACCAGGGCGTGAACTTCGCCTCGGCCCACGCGGAGCGACGCGTTCTCCAGCGCCAGGACGCCGGGGAAGCGCTTGGTGATGCCCTCCATCTGAAGGAGCACGTCTGAGTTACGTTCAGTCGCCACAAGTCACCTCACCTGGGCCTATGAGCGAGTGTGATGGGTAAAGGATGAGACCGCCGAACGCCGTTGTCCTGGCCTCATCCTTCACTACTGTCACCACTGTAGCGCCGACTTCAGTCAACTTTTCTGATGGGCCGACTCAAGTCGGCGCTACGGGGCTGGCACGATGGCTAGTAGGAGTTGGCAAGCTCCTGCTTGGCGTTGCTGGCGTCGTAGAAGTTGTCAGGGTTGATGATCTTGGGCGGGATCGTCTCGCCGTTGGCATACTTGACGAGCGTGTCGAACGCCTTGGGGCCGAAGCGCGGGTTACACTCAACGCTCGCGCCCATCTTGCCGTCGATGATGGCCTGCAGCGCGTCCTTCTCACCGTCGATGGACACCACGATGACGTCCTTGCCCGGCTTCTTGCCGGCCGCTTCCAGCGCCGCGATGGCGCCAATCGCCATCTCGTCGTTGTGGGCGTAGACCGCCGTGACGCCTGGGTTAGCCTGGAGCAGCGTCTCCATCACCTGGCGGCCCTTGTCGCGGGCGAAGTCGCCGGTCTGGGACGCGAGGATCTGCATGCCA
>CAZLBQ010000328.1:0-7286 GCA_964557745.1 uncultured Anaerolineales bacterium | reverse complement strand
AACAGAATGAACAGAATGGTCTGAATTATTCTGTAAATTCTGTTCATTCTGTCTATCGGGTCTTACTCAAGGAACCAGTGGCGGGCGGCGTCGGCGATGGGCGGCGGGACGGTGTGCGGGCCGTCGAACTCCTCGTAGCGCACGTCGTACTCGGCCTGCTTGAGCAGCGGGACCAGGCGGCGGCTGCAGCGGTCGATGGGCAGCACGCTGTCGTGGACGCCGTGGGAGACGAAGACGCGCGGCGCGCCGTTCTGCTCTGTGAGGGCCATGAAGCCCGGCGAGAAGGCGATGACGTGGCTGAACACGTCGCCGTTGATGAGGCCCAGGGACAGAGCGTACGACGCCCCATCGGAGAAGCCCCCCACCGCGAGGCGCGTCGCGTCCACGGCGTACTGGTCGACCACCTGCGCCAGCGCACGGTCGATGAGCGCCACATCCGGCCCCAACTCCTCGACAATCACATCCCAGGTCGCGTCCTCTGACTGGGGAGCGAGGACGATGATGCCCGCCTCGTCCGCCTGGCGCTGCCAGAGCGCGAGGCCGTGGCCGCTGTTCCCGCCCGCGCCGTGGAGCATCACGGCCAGCGGAGCCGGGCGGTCCGGCGTGTAGCCCGGCGGGACATACAGCAGCCCGTCGCGGGGAGCGCCCAGGCCCAGCGGGTGCAGGCCCGACGCCCCGCGTTGGGTGGGCGCGGTAGGCCGCGTCGTTAGCCGGCCTAGCTCATGGGGATCGGCGCTGGTGCGCCGCCGACGCTGCGAATGCATAACTCCTCGTCCCTAGCACGTCATGTAGGCGGTTTGTGTGGCAAGGAGCGTGCCGCCGGTGGAAGCGGCACGGAAATCGCTAGAGAGGGCGCGTAAGCTAAGTCTCAGGAGGATACTATGACCGAGAAACAGGGCCGCGACGCGGCCGACGACGCCTTCGCCCGCTCGGCGGCGCGTCACGGCGCGATGGGCAGCGCGAGCGCGGGCGGCTCCATCGAGGACATTAGCGGTGACCCGGACAACCCGGATGTGAAGCGCGGCGAGAACGAGGCGTCGCAGGGGACCGACTACGGGACGCCGCTGGGGACGGGCGCGCTGGCCCCCGACCGCAACGAGGGGCTGCAATCGGCGGGAATTCCGGGGCCGGACGGCGGCGGGTTTGGCGCGGATAGCACGCCGACGCCAGGCTCGGCCGGCCGCTACGCCGCCCAGGACGACCGAGGCCCGGCCAACCCAGGGACGGGCGAGCGGACCGGCCAGGCCGCCACCGACTCGCAGGGCGGCCCGCCGTCCGGTGAGGGCGGGACGACGCTGTAAGGCCGCCGGCACGCCACCTTGTAGCGCCGACTTCAGTTGGCAGCCGACGGGAAGTCGGCGCTACGAAGGGGCGACGAGACGACGCGACGGAGCAGAGGCTTAGGCCACGTGGTTTTGGACGCGTTCGAGGGTGGAGAGCAGTTCGTGGAGTTCGAACGGTTTAGCGATGTAGTCGAGCGCCCCGATCTCAGCCGCCCAGCCGCGCGCGTCCTGGGCAGCAGTCATGACCACGACGGGCGTGGTGAAGCCACGCGCCTTGAGTTCGCGGGCGAACCCCCAGCCGTCCAGGATGGGCATGCGCATGTCGAGCAGGACGAGGCGGGGCCGGGCGCGCTCGATCTTGCGGAGGGCGTCCGCGCCATTGCTGGCCGTCTCGACGCGGTAGCCCTCCATATCGAGCAGTTCGCTGACGGTCTCCAGGATGGAGGGGTCGTCGTCGACGACCAGGATGGGCCGGTCAGGCATGAGCGACCTCCACCGTCAGCGGCAGCGCGACGTGGAATGTGCTGCCGCGGCCTGGACCTCCCGAGGTGGCCCAGATGCGCCCGTCGTGCTGCTCGGCGATGCCACGGCAGATAAACAAGCCCAGGCCCATGCCGGCGAAGCGCCGGTCGTCGACGTTGTCCCCGCGCTTGAAGCGGTCGAACAGGGAGGGCATGTCCGACGCGGCGATGCCAATGCCCTGGTCGGTCACGTCGAGGCGGGCTTCACGACCCTCTTGCCAGACGCGAATCCGGACTGCGCCCCCATCGGGGCTGTACTTGAAGCCATTCTCCACCAGATTCTCCACCAGTTGCGTCATCCGTGCGCGGTCGACCTCGGCAACAACGGGTCCCTCGGCCTCGACGACACACTCGCGCCCACGCGTCTGCCAGATGTCGCATACCTCGTGAGCGATGACGACCAGGTCGACCGCCTCGCGCGCGCCCAGCAGGTGGCCTTGCTCGGCGCGCGAGGCGTCCAGCAGGTCGTGAACCAGGCGGTTGAGGCGTTTCGCTTCGCGCTCGATGCGCTGCACGCCGGCCAGGTCGATGGGCGTGTCGGGCTGGCGCTGGGCGCGGCGGGCCATGAGTTGCGCCTGCATCAGGATGGTGGTCAGGGGCGTCTTGAGGTCGTGCGCCGCTGCCGATAGGAAGTCGTCCTTGATGCGCGTCACCTCTTCCTGGGCGCGCACCCGCGCCGCCTCGTCAATCAGGGCGCGGCTCTCCAGGATGACGGCGGCCTGGTCGGCCAGCAACTGCACCAGCTCGAGGTCGCTGTCGGCGAAGATGGGGGCGCGTGGGGCGTAGACGGTCACGACGCCGAGGCGGCGCTCGCCCGCCGTGATGGGGGCGGCCAGGACGGCGCCCGCGTCGTACTGCGCATAGGTCGGGGCGTAGGAGGGGTTGCGCCGCGCCGCGTCGGCGGCGAAGATGGGCCGCTGCGTGTCGAAGACGCGCTGAACAGTCCAGTCGCCATCGGGCAGCGGCTTCCACGCGCCTGCCTCCCGAAACTGGAGCCGTCCGGCCTCCCTATCCCAGAGGCCAATCGCGGCGTGGGGCGCGCCGACCGAAGACGCCGTGCCCTGCTCTAGCTCGTCCAGGATAGCCGTCGTGTCGGGCAGGCGGGGCAGGTGGGCGGCGCGGCTCAGGAACGCCCGCAGCTCCGGTTCCTGCCAGGCGCGGCGCAGCCACAAGGGCGGCGCGAAGCCGATAAAGTACGCGAGGCCAGACAGGGCGGCGAAGGTAGGACTCATCACGCTCGCTAGCCCGCGCAGGTCGGGCGCGGCGGCGAGGCCGGCCACGAGGATATTTAGCCCCAAGAACAGGGACCCCGCCGCGACGGCCTGCATCCGCCGCCGCGTGACGCCACCGGCTCGCCGCGCGCCCCGCATGAAGGCCACGGCGGAGTAGACCTGGAGACCGACGAAGTAGAGGACCAGGAGCAGGGTCAGGACAAGGGGGGCCGGGCGGAACACGAAGAGGCTGATGACGGCCAGGGCCAGGCCGACTTCAGCGCCGCGTAGCAGGAGGGCGGGCACGTCGAGAAAGTCATCGACGAGGCGCAGCAGGAGATAAGGCAGCGTCATAATCAACGCGCCGCCGAGGGTCGACCACAGGGGATTACGGACCGCCAGCGCAGCGGTCAGGTGCGACTCGGCGATGACAAAGGCCGAGACGCCAAAGAAGAGCGCCATGTCAACGTTCGCGCGGTGCGGGAAACGCGCGGCGCGGATGGCGACGACGAGAAAGACCAACACGTAGAGCGCCTCAGCGACGAGCTGAAGCAATTGAGCAGCAGTCATACGGTGACCTCTGCATAGCGGGGATGCAATTGAACGGCGAGTGGCGGCATACACTCTCTGTTATCGACCGACGCATGGCGGCCGAGATCGTCGGGTGGCGAAGGGAAGGCCTTCTACAACATTAGACAAATCTATAAATTGAATTGGACAGGCCGTTAGGGCTGGACCCGGCTGTTAGAGTAGCAAGATGTGGGCCAGTCGGTCCTGGCGCTCGGCCATCCTGCAAACCTGACTTTCAAAACCTGTCAGGTCTGCCCTGGCGCGTTGAGATACATGAACCGGCGAGCCAGGTTCGGCATACTAGGCAGTAGCCCGCTTTGCGCGGCGGCCTCATAGACCTGACAGATTTTCAAAACCTGTCAGGTCTGCCAGCATCCCACTCCCCCACGACAAGGAAACGACCGCATGCCCAGCCTCCTACCCGGTCTGCCCCTACTCGCTCTCCTCCTGCTCAGCCTCAGCCTGACCGCCTGCGCCGCCCCAACCGCGCCACCGGTAGCGCCGACCCCGCTACCGGTAGCGCCGACCCCGCCACCTGTAGCGCCTACTTCAGTCGGCAGCCGCCCGCAGCCGACGCCCGCCCGCCAGACGGGCGCGACGGTCGAGAAGCGCATCCGGAACGTCGAGACGGGCTTCCTCAGCGGCAAGGCGACCCTGGCCGACCGCATGCGCGAGTACCACGTCCCCGGCGTCAGCATCGCCGTCATCCAGGACTACCAGATCGACTGGGCGAAGGGGTACGGCGTCCAGGAGGCGGGCCGGGACGACCCGGTGACGACGGAGACGCTGTTCCAGGCGGCGTCCATCAGCAAGCCTGTCGCCGCCTACGCCGCCCTGCGCCTGGTCCAGGCGGGCAAGATTGGCCTCGACGACGACGTCAACACCCGCCTGGTGGCGTGGCGCGTGCCGGACAACCAGTTCACCCAGGGCAACCCGGTGACGCTGCGCCGCCTGCTGAGCCACACCGCCGGGACGAGCGTCGCCGGCTTCCGCGGCTACGGGGCGGGCCAGCCCGTGCCGACGACGCGGCAAATCCTGACGGGCGAGCCGCCCGCCAACTCTGGCCCCGTCACCGTCGATACCCCGCCCGGCCGGCGCTACTTCTACTCCGGCGGCGGCTACACCATCGTCCAGCAACTGGTCAGCGACCTGGCGGGCCGGCCCTACGGCGACTACCTGCGCGACAGCCTGCTGCGGCCGCTGGGCATGACCCACAGCACGTTCGAGCAGCCGCTGCCCCAGGCGCTCTGGCCCCAGGCCGCCGTTGGCCACACGGCGCGCGGCGCGCCTATCCCCGGCCGCTGGATGACCCACCCGGAGCTGGGCGCGGCGGGGCTGTGGACGACGCCGTCGGACCTGGCGCGCTTCGCCATCGAGGTCCAGCGCGCCAGGCAGGGCGAGCCGGGCGCTCTGCTCGACGTCGACCTGGCCCAGGCGATGCTCAAGACGCAGGTGGAAGATGAGCGCCAGGGGGCGTGGGGGCTGGGCGTCAACGTCGGCGGGGAGGGGCAGGGGCGGTGGTTCAGCCACGGCGGCGGCAACTACGGCTACCGCTGCCGCCTCATCGCCCTGCCCGCCACGGGCCAGGGGCTGCTGGTCATGACCAACGCCGAGTCTGGCGGTGAACTCATCCACGAGATTCTCCTGAGCGTCGCCACGGAGTATAATTGGCCGGGCTTCGCTAACCGCTAACGACGGCTGACCGCTGACGGCTGACCGCTGGCCGGTCAATCGTCCATTGTCAATCGTCCATCGTCAACCCGGCAAGGGAGCATTCTCATGGACAGACCGCTGTGGTGGCAGACCGGCATTGTGTATCAAATCTATCCGCGCAGTTTCATGGACGGCAACGGCGACGGCGTCGGCGACCTGCCGGGCATCCTCCAGCGCCTCGACTATGTCGTCAACCTGGGCGTCGACGCCATCTGGCTGTCGCCCATCTACCCCTCGCCCATGGCCGACTTCGGCTACGACGTGGCCGACTACACCGGCATCCACCCGCTGTTCGGCACGCTGGACGACTTCGACCGCCTGCTGGCGGCGGCCCACGGGCGCGGGCTGAAGGTCATGCTCGACCTCGTCCCCAACCACACCTCCGACGAGCACCCCTGGTTCATCGAGAGCCGCGCCTCGCGCGACAACCCCAAGCGCGACTGGTACATCTGGCGCGACCCCAGCCCCGACGGCGGCCCGCCCAACAACTGGGTCAGCCACTTTGGCGGCTCGGCCTGGACGCTGGACGAGACGACGGGCCAGTACTACCTGCACCTGTTCCTCAAGGAGCAGCCCGACCTCAACTACCGCAACCCGGCGGTCCTGCGGGCCATGCTCGACGCCATGCGCTTCTGGCTGGACCGGGGCGTGGACGGCTTCCGCGTCGACGTCATCTGGCTGATGATTAAGGACGCCCAGTTCCGCGACGACCCGCCCAACCCCGCCTACCAGCCCGGCATGCGCCACTACGCGACCCTCCTCCACACCCACACCGAGGACCAGCCGGAGGTCCACGACGTCATCCGCGCCATGCGGGGCGTCCTGAACGAGTACGACGAGCGCATGATGGTCGGCGAGATCTACCTGCCCTACGACCGCCTGGTGACGTACTACGGGGCCACCCTGGACGAGGTTCACCTGCCGTTCAACTTCCGCCTCATCCTGAGCCAGTGGGGCGGCGAGACGGTGCGCGCCCTGGTGGACGAGTACGAGGCTGCCCTGCCGGCCAACGGCTGGCCCAACTGGGTGCTGGGCAACCACGACCAGAGCCGCATCGCCACCCGCGTCGGGCGCGAGCAGGCCCGCGTCGCCACCATGCTCCTGCTGACGCTGCGCGGGACGCCGACGGCCTACTACGGCGACGAGCTAGGGATGGTGGACGTCGACATTCCCCTGGCGAAGATGCAGGACCCGGCCGGCCTCAACGAGCCGGATGTCAAGACGGCCTCGCGTGACCCGGAGCGCACGCCCATGCAGTGGGACGGCGGCCCCAACGCCGGCTTCTGCCCGCCCGATGTCGAACCCTGGCTGCCCCTCGCGCCCGACTACGAGACGGTCAACGCCCAGGTCGAGGACGGCGACCCGACGTCGATGCTGTGGCTGTTCCGCCGCCTGGTCAGCCTGCGCCGCACCCAGAACGCCCTGACGCGCGGCCGCTACCGCTCCGTGCCCGCCGGGTCCGGCCAGGTCTTCGCCTACGAGCGGGCCTTCGAGGGGGCGCGGCTGCTGGTGGCGCTCAACTTCAGCAGCGAGGCGCAGACCGTCAACCTGGCGGCTGTCGCGCCGCGCGGGAGCGTACTGCTCTCGACGCACCGTCGGGTCGGCACGAGCGGGTGGGTAGAGCGGATTATGGATAAGTTTGATGCACCTACTAGGAGACCAGCTTGGACACGCGGGGTCGCCGAATGATGCGAAGAGGTGCCACGTCGCGCGGATGGTGACGAGGCACGAGCATCAGAGCTGGAGCTCTGCGCTTCTTGAAGTACACGGTTCTTGAGAAGGTGAGCATATGGGGCGTCCGACGGACCGAGCGTCGAACCGGCGCGGATGATCAGAGGATTGATCAGCGACGCCATCGTATCCTGCCCCCCCAAGCATCGCCGCGATGACCAGACGTCGCGGAAATTGGCGTTGAATGCGCAGAGATGTGTCCCGGATCATCGATCCTGCTTGTCGACGACATCTCGAATCAAGCGGAATAGCTCAGC
>CAZLBQ010000327.1:0-7358 GCA_964557745.1 uncultured Anaerolineales bacterium | reverse complement strand
GTTTCCAGAGGAGACCCCTCACTGCGTTCGGGGTGACAGCGGAAGGTTCTGAGCAGTGGAGCGAAGCATCTCCTCTGGCGCCAGCAGAGGAGACCCCTCACCACGTTCGGGGTGACAGGGTTTAGAGCCTCGCGGCCAGTTGGCGCACCTGGGCCGCCGCGCCGCTCGTGATGGGCGGCCCGTGGCCCACGCCCAACACCTCGAAGTTCAGTTGCGCCACCTTCTTGACCGACTGCCGCGCCGTTGCCATGTCGGGCGTGAAGATGGCGGGCGGCGGGCCCAGCCCGCCCTGGGTACGTAGGGCGTCGGCGGCGATGACAACCCCTTGCTCCGGATGGTAGAGGCCGATCAGCCCGGCCGTGTGACCCGGCAGGTGAATGACCTGCCAGCCGTCCACCACGACGTCCCCCTCCTTGACCACGCGCTCCACCTTGACCGGCGTGAACTTCATAATCGTGGCGAATACCAAGTCAGAGATGGGCCGCATGATGACGCCAATGCCTTTGGCCTGCATGCGACGCTTCTCGCGGCCCTCAATGAGCGCCACGTCTGCCTGGTGGGCCAGGATGGGCGCCCCGCTCACCTCACGGAAACGCGCCGCGCCGCCGATGTGGTCGATGTCGCCGTGGGTGAGGTAGATGAAGCGGATGTCCTCCGGCTTGAAGCCGAGGCGACGTATCTGGTCGAGGAGTTTATCCGTGTCGCGGGGGATGCCCGTGTCGACGAGCAGCAAGCCCTGGCTCGTCTCGATGAGGAACAGGTTGACGGCGGCGGTGCCGAACTGGTGGACGCCGGGCGCGATCTGCATAGCTCACTCCTCGATGGCGATGCTGTCGATGATGCCGACGATGACGGAGATTATGGGCGCGTCGGGGATGTCGAGTACCTGGCGCGCGCCGCTGCCCTCGCGCAGCACGAGGACGGTGTCCCCCACGCCGGCCTGGGCGTGGTCCACGGCGACGAAGGGGTCATCGGCGGACTGGCCCGTCAGGTGGAGCGGCTCGACTAGGAGCAGCTTGAGACGCTGGTAGGCCGGGTGTTTGATCGTGCTGACGACGGTTCCGGTGACGCGACCAATGACCATGCTAGGTGTACCGTGTGTAGCCCGCAGCGAGAGTTGTCTCGCTGGCCGGGGCGTCGGCGACAGAGTCGACCACGCCGACGACGGCCAGGTCGACGGCCAGGCCTTTGCGCGGCAGGGCCAGCGAGGCCTCGCGCGAGCGGACGAGGACGACGGTGTCGCCCGGCCCGGCGTCGACGGTGTCGACGGCGACTTGCAGGCTGCCCTTCGGGCGGCGCGCCCGGTCCAGGGGCTGGACGACGAGGAGCTTCACGCCTTCCAGGCCCGCCAGCTTGACCGTCGCCACCGCGCTCCCCACGACACGTCCTAAGAGCACCTACCCTCCGTCCCGCACACGGCGGACGATGGTCGGGATGATGCGGTCGAGGAGCGCCTCGTCCACGCCCGGCCCCACGCGCGCGATGACTGCCGCCTTGATGCGCCGCACGATCTCGTCATCTGACGATGGACGATGGACCGCGGACGATGGCGCTGGGGTGGGCGAGCTTGACGGCGTGGGAGACGCGGTTGGCGCGGACGCCGTCTTTCGTCTATCGTCCATCGTCGGTGGGCGGACCAGCTCCACCCCCAGGTCACGCGCTCGCTCGCGGGCGTAGTCGGTGACGACGACGTGGTCGGCCAGTTCCAGCCGGAGCTGCCCCCGCCGAGCCATATCCTCAATGTCGCGGACGGTGTAGAAGACTTTCCTCATACCGCTGCCTCATTGGTGAGTTTTCTCACCGCCGAGGACGCCGAGGACGCTGAGATTCGTATACTTTACCCTCTGCGCCCTCCGCGACCTCTGTGGTAAATCCCCGTGGTAAATCTCCGTGCTAAACCTATACGCCTTCGATGGCCTCCAGAGCGGTGACCGCCGCGTTGCGCGCGGCGAGAACCTGCGCCTCGGTGCCCGACATGTACAGGCGGCCAAAGCGCCCAACCGAGGTGAACGTCACGAGCTTGATGGCCGTCGCCTTCTCGGCTTCGTTGGCGGCTAGGGTGATATAGGCCGCCGGCGCGCACTCCAGGACGAACAACGTCTCGCCGGGCACGAGCATCGAGCCTTTGCGGAAGCGGTTCAGGAGTTGCGCCTGGTACGGGTCAACGTTGGTGATGACCTGCATGGAGGCGATTTCGGGACGCTTGCGCTGGCGCACGTCCAGCCCGAGGCGGTCCAGGATGGCCTGCCCGGCCATCTTCACGGCCTCCTGGGAGAAGGAGTGGACCTCCAGCAGGCCAAACTCGCGCTCGACAATCTGGGCGCCGGGCCGCGCCTCGGTCGTCTTGACGGCGATGTCGACCAGGCGGAAGACTTCATTGCCCGGCGCAATCTCGACGTACAGCGAGGCCATGCCGGCGATGGGCAGGTCGCCCTGGGTGACGGTCCCCACAAAAGAGGCGAATTGGGGCTGCATGCGGTCCAGGAAGCAGTAAGCGCGGAGGCTGAATTGGTCGGCCATATTAGTGTCCAGTGGTAGGGGCGAGGCATACCTCGCCCGCGAGGCGGCAGGCCGCCCTTGTTGGTCTTTGGTCCGTGGTCATTGGTCATTCGTCGGCGCAGCGCCGTCCGCCAGAGCAATGCCCAGCGGCGTCACGAACAACGGCGCGGTTGGGATGGTGGTAGGGACGCCGAGGATCTCCTGGACGACCGCCGCGAAGCCTGGAAAGGCAACTGTGCCGCCGACCAGGTACACCACCGGGACATCGTAGTCGGCGATGTGGCGGGCTACAATCACGCCGACCTTCTCCATCACGGGCCGCACCACCGGGAAGAGCCGCCGCTGCTCGGCCGGGTCCGTCTTCAACGCCTCGGCCTCCTCGAATGGCAGGCGCAGATGCCCGGCGACGACGAGAGTGAAGTGCGTCCCGCCCGTCGGCTCGTCCGCTGTGTAGACCACCTGGCCGTCCTTGACGACCGCGATGCCCGTTGTCCCGCCGCCCACATCGACAATCGCGCCGTCGCGGACCCCCAGCACGTTGTTGGCCGCCGTGGGCTCATCGACCAGCGTGTCGCAGTCGAGCCCGGCGGCGTGGAGGACGTGGGCTGTGGCGCGGACCTCGGCGCGCGGCACGCCGGGCGGGTAGCCCGAAGCGGCGCGCGTCAGCGCCTGCCCCAGCCGCGCCTCCACCTGGGCCTTGAGGTCGGCGACGAGCCGGATGGCGCCGTGGAAGTCGACCACCAGCCCGTCGCGGACAACCTGCGCGAAGCGGTAGGCCCCAGCCAGCGGCCGGCCCGACGCGTCGCAGGCCAGGACGACGGTGTACGCCGTCCCCAGGTCCACCCCCACCCGCAGCGGCCCCGATGCCGTGGGCTGCACGAGTGTTGCTCCGGCTGCCCCGCGCCCCTGCTCCCCTGCCCCCCTGCTCATCACGGCCTGGGTGGCAGCCATCAACTCGTCTAGATGCGGGTTCATGCGCGCAGGCTGTCCAGCCACTCCTTGAGACCCGGATACCCTGTGTTCTGAGCGTAGAGCTTCTCGAAATCCTGGCGGGCCTTGTCTGCCTGCCCCTTCGCGTCGTAGATCATGCCCCGCGTGAACAGCGCGTCCTCGACGAACTGGGGCGGGCGCTTGCGGCGGTCGCGCAGCAGGCCGTTGACCACCTGGAGAGCGGCGTCGAGATGACCTTGCGCCAGGAGTGTCTGGGCGCGGAAGATCAGCGCCCCGTAGCCAATCTCGGTGTCGGCAGTTAGACCGTCGGTGACTTCCAGCACGCCGTCGTGGTGGCCCTGGAGGTAGTACAACTCAGCCAGGGACAGGCGCAGCAGCGGTTCGCCGGGGGCGTGGTCGAGCAACTCCTCCAGCACGCCCGTCGCGCCGAACAGGTCGCCTGTCTGCTGGTAGCCTTCGCTCAGCAGCAGCGCTGCGCCGACATTCGTCATTGGCACATCGACGGTGACCTGGGGTGTGATGCCGCACAGGATCCGCAGGTCGCCGACGTAGCGCTGCATCATCTCGTCCGGCAGATCTGTCTCGCCCTCAACCACGCGCTCCAGGTACGGGATGGCCACCTCGAATTGACCCGCCTGCATTAGGGCGACGCCCGCCAGGAAGTCGTCCGAGGCATGGCGGTCGTTGGGGTCGGCTTCGACAGCCTCCTCGAAGCGCTGCGCGGCGGTCGTTGGGTCGCCTTCGACCAGCGCTCGCAACCCCTGGGCGAAACGCTTCTCGACGGCGGGCGCGAGAAAGCCCGGCGTGGGGATGGTCGACGCAGGTGGGGCAGCGGGCGGGGTTGCAGCCGGCGCCAGCGCAGTCGGGCTGGGGGTAGGCTCGGACGACGGTCCAGCCTTAGCCTTCGCTCCGCTGCGCTTCCCCTTGCCCTGCATGACGTAGGAGAAGTTGCCCGGCAGGTTGATCGTCGTGCGCGGGCCGCGCTTGCTGCCCCGATTGAACGTCACCGGCCCCGCCTTGACGCTCCAACTCACTCCGCTCTTGCTCAGGTTCACGTACAGACCGGGGCCGAGCTTGATGCGCTTCCCGTAGCGCAAGCCCATCGGCTAGCCTCGGCTTCCCGGTGTTGGCGCGCCCGCGCCCTGCCCGTTGCCCGGCAGAATGCTCTCAACGTCGCCGTGGGGGCGCGGGATGACGTGGACCGAGACGAGTTCGCCGACGCGCTGCGCCGCCGCCGCCCCCGCGTCCGTGGCGGCCTTCACGGCGCCGACGTCGCCGCGCACCATCACGGTGACGTAGCCACCGCCGATGTACTCGCGGCCAATGAGCCGCACGTTGGCCGCCTTGACCATCGCATCGGCGGCTTCAATCGCCCCAACGAGACCTTTCGTCTCGACCATACCGAGGGCGATGTAGTTGATATCGACTGCCATGGATCCTCCCAAGACGTGATACGTGAAACGTGATGCGTCGTTAGGACGCGCCCAGGTCGCGTAGGACGCGCTGGACGATGTCCTGGATGCTCACATCGGCAAGCCCTGTGTCCCCGTGTCCGTCGTGTGACGGTGTGCGGGCGAGCGTCCCCTCCTGGCGGGCGCTCAAGGTCGTATTGGCGAAAGAGCGCGCGGCGGGTGTGTCGGCCAGCGTGCTGCGGGCGGCTTCGACGGGCGCGAACTCGCGCACCGGCCAGGCGATGCGCTGGATGTTGAGCAAGTGCGTCGCCGTCAGGTTGTCGCCGGTGATGGCGCCCCCGACGCCCCCCGTGCCCAGGCTCATAGCGGGCATGAGGCCGCTGGTGTAGCCAATCGCGCCCAGCGTCGCCATCTGATTGACGATGAGCCGATAGGCGGGCAGCTGGCCTCCCATCTCGACGGCTTGCGCCTCGTCCTGGGTGTGCAGGACGGCAGTGTGGCCGCGCCCACCGAAGTTGACAATCTGCTGGCACAGATCCAGCCCAGCCCGCGCGCCGTCGACTTCATAGAAGCCCAGCACGGTTGTCAGCTTCTCGCGGCTCAGCGGCTCGTCCCGCCCGACCTTGCTCAAGCGAGCGACGAGGATGCGCGCTGTCGGCGGGACCTGGATGCCCGCCATGTCGGCCAACACCTGGGGCGTCTTGCCGACGGTGGCGGGATTGATGCGCCCGTCGGGGGTGAACAGGGTGCGGCCCAGGGCCTGCGCCTGGCGCTCGTCGACGAAGTACGCGCCGTGGCGCTGCATGACCTGCGCCAACTGGCGGGCGATGGGCCGGTCGGCGACGACGGCTTGCTCGGTGGAACAGATGACTGAGCAATCGAAGCCCTTGCTGTAGGTGATGTAGCGGCCCGCCTGCTCGATGTCCGCGCTGCGGTCGACGTAGACCGGGACGTTGCCCGACCCGACGCCGTAGGCGGGCTTACCGGCCGAGTGGGCCGCGCGCACCATGTCCAGCCCGCCCGTCGCCAGGATGACGGCAACGCGGCGGTGGCGCAGCAACTCATTTGTCCCCGCCAGGGAGATGTGCGCCATGCATAGGATGGTATCTTTGGGCGCGCCCGCCTTCTCCGCCGCCTCGGCCAGGATGCGCGCCGTCTCCAGTGAGCAGCGCGTGGCCGAGGGGTGCGGAGCGAAGACGACCGCGTTGCGGGCCTTGAGGGCGATGAGCGCCTTGTAGATGACGGTCGAGGTTGGGTTGGTCGAGGGGGTGAGGGCGGCCACGACGCCCATCGGCCACGCCACTTCGACCACCCGACGACGGTCGTCGCGGCGCAGGATGCCGACCGTCTTCACGTCGCGGATGGAGTCCCACACCATGCGGGCGGCGAACTGGTTCTTGACTGTCTTGTCGGCGGCGCGCCCGTAGCCCGTCTCCTCGGCCGCCAGCCGTCCCAGCCGCTCGGCGGCGGCATAGGCGGCGTCGGCCATCGCCTGGCAGACGGCGTCCACCTGGGCCTGGCTGAAGGCGCGAAGCTTCTGCCAGGCGCTGTAGCCGCGCTCGGCCAGGTGGCGCGCCTCCTGCATAGATTGCAGGTCCGGGTCAAAGTGCTGGGGCATCGATTAGTCTATCCATCCACCTTATGGTTGACGAGGCAATCGGCGGAAGCGATGCTTGCCTGCCTCCACGACCACGAATGCCTGTCGTAACTCCGCCTCCGCGTAGCGTGCCAGAACTCTCTGAAGTTCCTGGTGGACCGCGTCCATAGAGGACGGCAGTACTCGCAGGTATAGGACACCCGAGCCAAGACGGTTGACGAACACGAGATTGCCGAAATCACTATCGCGCGTGACGAAGACGCGCTCCTGTTCCTGGGCGATGCGTAGCAATTCCACATCGTCGGCCTCGGCTTTGCCAATCTCCGCGGCCAGCACGACGTCGTGGTTCAGCCCTCGCAGGAATTGGATCGTCGCCAGGTAGACGTCCTGGTCGAGCAGCAACCTCATGCCGATGCCAGGCTCACATGCAGGTCCTCCGCCGATGTCACGTCAATCGCATACTGAATACAGGCCCGAATGTCGTCGACGTTCAAGTCAGGGTAGTAATCCCGCATGATATCCTCGAAAGTCAATCCCTCTCGGATCAATTCGAGGACGTTTTGCACCGTGATTCGGGTACCCGTCACATGTGGCTTCCCGAAGTGAACATTGGGATTGACAGTGATGCGTTCGGGCATCATGCACCTTCCACTCTACACCAAAAACTTCCCGTTCTCCAACGCCTTCTCGCCATCCAGGTAGATCTCGCCCTGCGTCCGCAGGTCCTTGACGATGTCCCAGTGGATGGCCGACTCGTTGACGCCGTTGTTGGTCTTGTACGCCTGACCGAGCGCCAGGTGGATCGTGCCGCCCATCTTCTCGTCGAACAGCGTCTCGTAGACGAAGCGGTCGATGCCGTAGTTCCAGCCGACGCCAAACTCGCCCACGTAGCGCACGCC
>CAZLBQ010000326.1:0-7395 GCA_964557745.1 uncultured Anaerolineales bacterium | reverse complement strand
TGGCGGATAGAGCGCTGCACGTCCTAGCGGTTGAGGAGGCGGCGGCGTGGGGGGCGGCGGCGTTGGCCGGGCTGGCGGTCGGGGTCTACGCCAGCGCGGCGGACGTGCCGGCCCGCGCCCGCTTCCCGGTCCAGGTCGTCGCCCCGGTCCCGGCGCGGGCGGCCGTCTACGAGCGGCTGTACCGCGAAGCCTACCAGCCCCTCTACCCCATGCTGCGCGACCACCACCACCGGCTCCCCGAGCTGCTGACAGCGGGCGAGGGGTGACATCGGCGAAAGGCGGGCTACATTGGTACGATCTCGGCAGCAGCTTCCGGATAGGCCAGAATAGACACTTCGTATCGTGACTGGCGAACCTCCTTCAACAGGCGGTCGACCGCCGCGGCGACTTCGCTGCTCAGAATCGCCTCACCACATTGGGAACAGATCTGGGCCGGAACCTGCTTGATGATGATGACTTTCGAGTCGACTACAAACGGAACCGTCGTTACACCTGTTGCTAGTCTACCCCCACAAAAGTAGCAGCGGTCATCTTCGCGTGCGCCAGTCATTTTCCCACTCCTCTAAACTAGGACGATACACCGTGACAATCAGGATGTAATCATGGGGCTCATTGAGCGCTACTACGCAATGAATAGGCTGCCCGAGATTGTCGAACGCTAAGACCAGGCAGTCTGGCAAGAAGCGGTGGAGGTGAGGGTAGTCCTCGATGACCTCGGCCTGCTCAAGCGCTATCTCCACGTCGCGGACCGAGAGCGTCTCGGACGCCTTCTCACTAGCCACGAGCTAACTGCTGCTGGTACTCTGTCAACATCCTCCGCAGAAGTTACCCTACAGATGACACATGAGGGATTGAAGTATGAGGGCAACTACGTGGTTGCCCCTGCTCTGTTAGCACTGCTATCAGACTGTCCCCTCCAAGGTCTTCCGCACTTCGGCCAACTCATTTGACTGCGGAAACTCTCTAGACCTAGACTATTCCATACCTTGGCAAGCACTCTTGCTTGTAAAGCACTAGTTAAGGCATGGTTCAAATGCACTTGACAGTCTTCGCCGTCGTCAGTCGCAACACTGTCAAGTGCGCCTACTCGTTGCCTGAACCATGCCTTAACTAGTCATCACAGCTGTAGACAATCCCAAGAGTCACTTATTTAGTCTCGAGCGGCACAGCCAGGAGGCGCCTGCCCGAGAAGTCGATAAGCAAGGCCTCGTCAGTGGCGGCAAGCCTGCCGTCCCATCGCTCGGTTCCTCGCGTCCACAACTCCTTGCCCGTTCGCAGATCAATCGCGGTCACATGGCCCGTATAGGCGAAGTAGCCTACGCCAGTGCGGATGACGTAGCTGCTGCGAGACGAGGCAGGCACGGATTGACGCCAGATCGTCTTGCCCGTCAGGGCATCAAGACCATACATCTCATTGAAGCGACCTCCCACGACGACCAGATTATCGAGAGCTGCGATGGGGTCACTGGAGTTAGAATACGTGCTGAGGTCATCACGTCGAAATCGGACTGCCCCAGTGGCGACGTCCAGGCCGTAGAGGGTAGGCCCCTCTCGCGACCAGAGATAGAGCATATCCCGGTGTGCCAGTGGCGGCGCCTCTGGCGAGGCCCCGATGTCCGAGGTGACGCTCCACAGGATGCTACCTGTCTTGGCGTCTAGACGCCAGAGTTGTCTGTCACTCCAGAGGATCAGAACCGCGCCCTGAGCGGAGCCCCAATACAGACGACGACCAGGTTTCCCGCTCACGATAGGTGATATCTTCTCCAGAAGTGCGTGCCATGCTTCCGCGCCGGACCTTTCATCCGCCGCTACCAGTACACCATCCGACAGCAGATAGTAGACGATGCCATCGCTAGCGAAGGGCTCCATGAGCACGCGCGGGCCCAAGTCGACGGTCCACCTCGGTTCCCCCGCGGTGGGATCAATGGCGTAGAGCCGGCCGTCCTTGTCGCCAATGTATACGCCGGAGGCGCTAGCGAACGGCTGAACCCCCGTCTCAAAGGCGTGAGAGAACGGTCCGTGCTTCCACCTAAGCGCACCTGTTCGTGGATCTAGCCCATATAAGTCAACGGCATCGACGGCAGATTCCTGGAGCGTCAAGGCGACTACCGCATCGGAGGTAGCAAATATCGCTCGAATATCGAAGCCCTCGAGCGGTATGGCCACCCAAAGTTCGCGCCCCGTCAGAGCATCGAGAGAATGTAAGGTGAGTTTGTCGCCCACGTAGACACTAGGGCCGTTGGCCGCAAGGGCAAAGCCGGCGTTCTGAGCAGTGAACGACCAAAGCTCTACAGGAAACTTGGCGCGCTCCTTGGCGGTCGTCTCGGACCATACGCTCCACGGTACGCTCAGAATAATCACCCCGGCGGCAAGGGGTAGGGCTCCCCACGCGAGGCTATCCATAACGATCTTCACTCGTCCACGTACTGCTTTGCCTACGAACTCAAAACGCCAGACTATGAACGCTAGGGCTAGACCCATGATAGCTGGCCCATAGAGCACGGCATTAATGAAAGACGTAGGAATTACGCATTCAGCAGTGGAGCCGATTTCTGCCCAGCGAAGTCCGCATACGAAAAGGCCGGCCGTAGCGCCGAGCATCCACCCTCCGTAGAGGGCACCAGCGGCCAATAAGAACAGCACAAGGATGCGGAATAGCCACGCAAGGATGGAGAATAGCCACTGCATACGGGATAGCCTCCCGACGGCAGACCGTCCACAGAATATTATTGCGAATCCGCCCCCTCCAGCACCTTGTTTACCTCGGCGACGTCGTCGGGGGTGAGCTACCACTCGCCGGCCTTGATGTTGGCTTCGACCTGTTCGACTTTGGCGACCCCGACGATCACCACTTGAGCACTGTCAGCCCCTCGACCCGGGCGAAGTGGTCATCGCGCGTCGCCAAAGCTAACCCGTATTGCACTGCAATAGCGGCAATCCAGACGTCGTTCTCGGGGATGGGCTTCCCTCTGGCGCGGAGCGCGTCCTTGACGATGCCATAATGCTGGGCAGTCACGACGTTGCAGAGCAAGATACTGCTCCGAGCCGCCAGGTCATCAATGCGGGCGACATTCTTGGCCGACCACGCAGACTTCCTCGCGCCATAGTAGAGCTCACCCAACGCAATCACTGGGACGAAGACTTCGGGCACCGACGCGAGCTGTTGCGTTACCGAGGCGTCCTTGGCCCACAACGCGATGATGATGTTTGTGTCGAGCAGAACACTACCATTCATCGAGATCCACCTGCTCGCACTCTGCCTCAATAGCTTCCTGCAGCGCGGCCAAGTCTTCTGGAGCAATTGCGCCAGCAAACTCAAGTAGTTCGTGGCCGCGGACACCAACAGGTCTCATGGCCAGAGAACGCACAAACGTTAGTACCTCGTCCTGCTGTGCTGGTGCCATGTCATGCACATACGACACGATCTCCTGCTCGATCTTGGTTAGTGTCATCGCTCGTGTCCTCCAGAGTTCGCGCATCCCCCATCAAAGGCTACAACTATTACGTCTAGCTCACCACGTTCGCCGTAATGGTAAACTCAGCTGCCTTTGTCATGCTGGGCTCCCCAGCGAAGTGGTAGGTCACGCGTATCTTGCGCGTGACGAACTTATCCTGGTCCTTGTTGACGCGAGGATCGTAGCCCACTCTCAGTTCAATGGAGCAGCTGAGAGATATACTGTTCTACTCTCGTTTCAGTGTAGAGCAACCAAGCACGAGGCCGGGACAACGAGATAGACACTGAGTTTTGCGTGGCCCAGTCCAACCGCTGCACGTCGAGGATCGTCGTCACTTCACCCAACTCCTCCTCCGTCAGCTGCCAGTCAGCTGCCTTCACATTGGCTTCGACCTGCTCGACAGAAGTTACCCTGCAGATAACACTCGAAACGATGTGCCGCTGGAGGGTTACACCTCCGGCCAAGGTTACAGGTGTGGTGATACCGGTGATGACGGAGGTGACCATAGCATCACCCCGTCCCGCTCGATCACCCGGCGGAGTTCTGGGGAGCAGCAGTCTACATCCACCAGATTTAGCTCAATCTCCCGTGAAAGAGATTGGACGGCGACAATAGCCCGCAACCAATTGACCGAAGTGAGGCCCCAGGCAGCCAAGTCGACGTCAGACCTGTCATCAAACAGGTCCGGTGATAGGATGGAGCCAAAGACAGCGACGCGCTCCACGCCATAGTGGCGTCTAAGCAGGTTCGCTGCCTCGCGCGCTAGCTCCCATGCCTGAACCCGGCGCGCTTCGTGCCGCCCACGCCGCTCTGCTTCGCGTCGCCTTGCCGTCTGTCGGTATTGGGCCATCTCCTCAGCCGGTATCTTGAGGCTCACAGAACCCTACCCCTCCAGCACCTTGTTTACCTCGGCGACGTCGTCGGGGGTGAGCCCCCACTCGCCGGCCTTGATGTTAGCTTCGACCTGTTCGACTTTGGTCGTGCCGGCGATGACGGAGGCGACCATAGGCCGCGCCAGGAGCCAGGCGACGGCCAGTTCGGCCATGGTGTGGCCGCGCGCCGCGGCCCACTCGGAGAGGATGCGGACACGAGCGAAGTTCTCCGGCTTGAAATAGCGCTGGACGTAGGGGCTGCTCTCGCCGCGCGTGCCGGGCGGAGGCGGTTGGCCCTCCTGGTACTTACCAGTGAGGAAGCCGCCGGCGAGGGGGAAGTAGGGCAGGATGCCGACGCCGAACGCCTGGCAGTAGGAGGTCAGCTCGCGCTCGACGTCGCGCTCGAGCATGTGGTAGTGGGGCTGGGTGGAGACGATGGGGGTCCAGCCGTAGCGCTCGGCCAGGTCGTTGGCGCGGCACGTCTGCCAGGCAGTGAAGTTGGACACGCCGAGATAGCGGACCTTGCCCTGGCGTACCAGGTCGTCCAGGCCGCGCATGATCTCTTCGAGGGGTGTCTCCGGGTCCCAGGAGTGAATCTGGTAGAGGTCGATGTGGTCGGTGTCCAAGCGGCGCAGGCTGGCCTCGACCGCGTTCATGAGGTGATAGCGCGACATGCCCTTGTCGTTGGGGCCATCGCCCATGGGACTCTTGAACTTCGTGGCGAGGACGACGCGGTCCCAGCGGCCCCGTAGGGCCTGCCCCAGCACTTCCTCTGACTTACCTCGGCTGTAGACATCCGCCGTATCGATGAAGTTGACGCCCAGGTCCATCGCGCGGTGGACGATGCGCGCCGTCCCCTCGGCATCCACTTTATTGCCAAACTGGTTACCGCCCAGCCCGACTACCGACACTCTCACCCCTGACCGCCCCAGCGTGCGATACTCCATGGTCTGCTGCTCCTCTTGCATGTCGTTCTAGCGTAAGAAAGAGCATAGCAGAAGACGCCGGGGTGGTCAAGAGTGTTGACAAAACTCAGCCCTGAACCTATACTGGACGCTCTGACAGCGCGGTGGGCGGGGCCAGCCGAGCGCGGCCCCGCCGCCCGTCACGCTGCCCGCGCCAGCCGCTGGGGAAGGAAGTCCGCGCGGCCGATCAGGGTCGTGAGAAACTGGGGAATGGGCGCGGGATCATAGTCGGCGCTGGCCAGGGCGCGGGCGACAACGGGCGCCGGGACGCCCAACTGGCGGGCAGCGCTAGTAAGGGTTGGGTAGCGTCGCTGGCGGCACGCCATCTGCGCCGTCGGCGGCACGAGGAGGTGCGCCGCCAGGCGGTCGGCCTCGGCCTCGTAGCGGTGGTAGAGCGCCCGCTGGGTGGGGTCGAGCAGGAAGTCGATGACGCTGGCCGGATGGTCGGCGAAGCGGTGCAGCAGCAGGTGAGCGATCTCGTGGGCGACGACGGCCACGAAGCGCGGGTTCTCGCCGATGGGAATTGACGGGTGGAGCAACAGGCGGCCCGCACCGTGCGGGAACAGGCCGTCGTACATCATCAAGCCGTTCAACTCGACCTCGTGCGGCAGATCGGCCAACTCAATGCAGGCGTGACGCAGTAGACTCTCGAACCGATGATGCATGGGCAGCCTCCCGAATGATGCGATGCTAGGCAGCACGGCGGATGGACGAGAGTGGGTGAGATGGGGAGGCTGACGGCTGAGCGTTCTGGGACCAGAGAGGGAGGAACATCCCGTAGTCTCAGCCGCCAGATCCCCCATCCCACACTGGCTGAACCCTGGGGTTGCCTCGAACACGCGCTCTTGACTATCGACATCATACTGGGTGGAGAGGCCAAAATTAAGACCGCTTTGCGATACAAAAAGCGGTACACGACCGATGCACGGTAGCACACGGTCGTGCCATGCCTGACAGTCTATAATCAGCGCTACACCGTTGAGGGAGGCGGGGTAACGCGTGACGACTGAGATTACATTCCGCGACTGGCTGCGGCGGCGGCGCGGCGTCCTGGACCTGACCCAACGCGGGCTGGCGCAGCGGGCCGGCTTTGCCGAGGTCACGATCCGCAAGGTCGAGGCGGGCGACCGCGACCCGACAGGGCCGCTAGTCCACCAACTGGCGCCCGCGCTAGAGATTCCCCCCGAGCTGCGCGAGTTGTTCGTGCGCTTTGCCCTGGGCGGGCCGTATAGCCTGGCCCTCGATAGCTTACTGGGCAAGGTTGTAGCGCCCCCGCCGACCACGCCCACCGACCTGCCCGCTCACCTCCCCATCCCCGCCACGCCCCTCATCGGCCGCGAGCGCCAGATCACCCACCTGCGCAAGACACTCCTCGACCCAGACACGCGGCTGATGACGCTGACAGGGCCGGGCGGGACGGGCAAGACGAGACTCGCGCTCCAGGTCGCCCTGTTGCTGCGCCCCGACTTCCCCAATGACGTGTGGTTTGTCGACCTCAGCACGGTGTTCGACCCGCACGCCATCCTGGCGACCATCGCGCGGGCGCTGGGGGTGCGCGAGCAGGGGGCGCGTCCCCTGGCCGAGACGCTGGTGGAGGCGCTGCGCGCCAAGCGGCTACTGTTGGTCCTGGACAACTTCGAGCAACTACTGCCGGCGCATGGGGACGACGACGAGGAAGCAGTGGGACCACTGGCGGTGGCGTTGCTGCTGGAGCGCTGCCCCCGGCTCAAGATACTGGTGACGAGCCGGGAGCGGCTGCGAGTGCGGGGCGAGAGGGTCGTGGCGGTGCCGCCGCTGGACCTGCCCGTCCTGGATACGACGTCGGTGACGGAGATGGCCGACACGGAAGCTATGCGGCTGCTGCTGATGCGGGCGCGCGACGTGTTGGGGGAGCTAGACCTGGACGCGAGCGAGATGCTAGCGGCGGCGGAGGTGTGCGTGCGAGTAGAGGGGCTGCCGCTGGCGCTGGAACTGGCGGCGGCGCGGCTGGACGAGTTCAGCCTGGCAGAGTTGGGGGCGGAGTTGGCGCGGAGTGGACTAGACCTGCTGCGGGCGGGGCCGGTGGACCTCCCGCGACGGCAGCGGACGATGGAGAAGGTGATT
>CAZLBQ010000325.1:0-7450 GCA_964557745.1 uncultured Anaerolineales bacterium | reverse complement strand
CGGCTTCCTGCGAGTAGTCCAGGTCGGTGAGCTGGTTGGTCAGGTAGCGCTCGTAGGCGCTCAGATCGAAGTGGCCGTGGCCGCACAGGTTGAAGACAATCGTCTTGCTCTCGCCCGCCGCCTTGCAGCGCAGGGCCTCCTCCATCACGACGCGGATGGCGTGGGACGGTTCGGGGGCGGGCAGGATGCCCTCGGCGCGGGCGAAGCTCACCGCCGCCTCAAAGATGGCCTTCTGCGGGACAGCGCGCGCCTCGATCAGCCCGTTCTCGTACAGCGCCGAGATGATGGGGGCCATGCCGTGGTAGCGCAGGCCGCCGGCGTGGATGGGCGCGGGGACGAAGTCGTGGCCCAGGGTGTGCATCTTGACCATGGGCGCCATGCGCGCTGTGTCGCCGTAGTCGTAGGCGTATGTGCCGCGCGTCAGGCTGGGCGCGGCCGTCGGCTCGACGGCGATGATCTGGCGGCGCTTGCCCTTGAGCTGGTCGGGGATGAAGGGCAGGGCGAAGCCGCCGAAGTTGCTGCCGCCGCCGACGCAGCCGACGAGCAGGTCGGGGTCGGCGTCCGCCATCTCCAACTGCTTGATGACCTCCTGGCCGATGACCGTTTGGTGCAGCAGGACGTGGTTGAGGACGCTGCCCAGCGAGTACTTGGTATCGTCGCGCAGCGCCGCGTCCTCGACGGCCTCGCTGATGGCGATGCCCAGGCTGCCCGTCGAGTCGGGGTGCTCGGCCAGGACGGCGCGCCCGGCGGCGGTGTCGGAGCTGGGGCTGGCGACGACGGATGCGCCGTAGGTCTCCATGAGCATCCGTCGGTAGGGCTTCTGTTCGTAGCTCACCTTGACCATGTAGACCTTGCACTCGAGGCCGAAGACGCTGCACGCGAAGGCCAGCGAGCTGCCCCACTGCCCCGCGCCCGTCTCCGTCGCCAGGCGGCGCGTGCCCTCCTCCTTGTTGTAGAAGGCCTGGGGGACGGCAGTGTTGGGCTTATGGCTGCCGGCCGGGCTGACGCCCTCGTACTTGTAGAAAATCTTGGCCGGCGTGTCCAGCGCCTTCTCCCAGCGGTGGGCGCGATACAGCGGGGTCGGCCGCCACAGGCGGTAGACATCGCGCACCGGGTCGGGAATGTCGATGTGGCGGTCGGTCGAGACTTCTTGCAGGATCAGCGCCATGGGGAACAGGGGGGCCAGGTCAGCGGGGCCGATGGGCTGCGCCGTGGCCGGGTGGAGCGGCGGCGCCAGTTGGAACGGGACGTCGGCCAGGACGTTGTACCACTGCTTCGGCAGGTCTTCCTCGCTCAGGATGAACTTTGTCGTGCTCATAGAACCTCCATGTTAGGCTGTCCCCGCTCGTCGCGGGAGATCAGTTCGACCGCGTCGATACGATAGGTGATCCCACGCGCGTCCGCCAGGTAGCCCACGACCTCCCCGACCGAGGCGGCGACGACGAGCCAGACCAGGGCCAGCAGTACCTGGAGACGGCGCAGCGGCGGGTAGGCGGTGCGCTGCAGGACGGGCCACGCGTCGGCGAGGCGCTTGACCGGAATCAAGGGCAGGGCCAGGGTGTAGAGCCAGCGGCGAGGCCACGACCACCGCTCGCGGCGGGCGCGCGCCGCGCCATAGACCCGCGCCGCGTCATGGATGACGCGGGCCGAGGAGCGCCGATGGCTCAGGTTGTGGTGATAGATGCGCGCGGTGGGGACCAGGGTGAACTGGCCGCCCCGGCGAAGGAGGTCGTCGGCCAGCCCGCCTTCCCAGTCCAGCCGGGCCGCCAGGCTGTCGCCATAGCCCAGCAACCAGGCGCGCTTGAAGGCGACGTCGTGCAGGGGCAGACTGCGCGGCGGCCGGCCATCCCAGGCGGTCCCCCACGGCGCATAGCTCAAGAGATAGCCCGCCTCGCCGAGAGCGCTTGCCGGGTTGGCGCTGAGGATGAGCGGCGCAACGGCCACCCACGGGCCGCGATGGGCCTCGATGAGCGCGGCGGCCCAGCCCGGCTCGACAAAGACATGGTCCTCCGACAGGACGACGACAGGCGCCCGCGCGGCGCGAATCGCAAGCGCCCGCGCCTGGGCGATGCGGGGGAGCCGCCCAACCTCGAAGATGCGCCGCCAGCGAAAGTCGGCCAGGTCGGCCTCGTTCAACCCGACCTCGGCCAACGAGGGCACTATGAGGACCAGCTCCATCTGGTCACGCGCGGTCTGGGCGCGTAGGGAGTCCAGCGCGCGCCGCGCGATATGGCTGGGATTCGCCGTCACCAGGATGACGGAGAGGGCCGGAGCAGCCAATGCCTGGCTGACGACTTCAGCCTGGGTCGCTGTGGGAGTATGCATCACGTGGGGCATCCTTCCTGGCTTGTATCAGGGCGCTGTAAATCGCCAACCAGCCGTTAATGTATTCACTCTCGGTGTGCTGCGCCAGGGCGCGCTCGCGTCCGGCTCGGCCCAGGCGCTCAGCCTCCTCGCACTGGCTGACAATGAACGACAGGGCCTCGGCCAGCGCTCGTGCATCACCCGGCGGGACCAGCCGCCCGGTCACACCATCCTGCACGACTTCAGTCCATCCCCCGCCACGCGTCGCGATGACCGCCGTCCCACGCATCATGGCCTCCAGCGCGACGTTGCCCAGCGGCTCCGGCCAGCGTGACGGGGCGACCTGGACCCAGGCGGGGCGAAACTGGCGCTCGACTTCCTCCCGCGTCACGTGACCGAGCCACGTCACGCGCGCGCCAATGCCGAGGGCGTCGGCCAGGGCGGTCAGGGCGGCGCGCTGCGGCCCGTCACCCGCGATGACGAGCCGCGCCTGGGGATGGTGAGGCGCGAGCAAGGCGAAGGCGCGCAGCAGGACATCCACGCCTTTCTCGACGACCAGCCGCGCGGCGCAGGCGATAAGCGGCGGGTCGGCCAGCGGCGGGCGCATCGGGCCGGGCGCGACGCCGTAGCGGAGCGGTGCGGCGGCGGGCCAGCCATCCTGGCGGAGCCGCTGCCCGACGGTTGCGCTGACGGGCACGGTCAGGTCAATGACGCCCGCCCAGTGCGCCAGGAGCCGCATCTGGAGCATGAGCGGCAGCCAGTCGCGCCACGGCAGGCAGCCCGCGCGGCGGCAGACAGCGCCGTATCGCACCTTACAGACGGTCCCGTCGGGCCGCAGCTTGGTTCCCAGCGGGCAGACGGCGCGGTACCAGACCGCCTGGTACACGGCTGGGAAGGCGCGCAGCAGCGGCAGGATAAGCGGCGAGAGCTGCGTCAAGAACATCACAACGTGGACAACGTCGGGCCGAAACTCGGCCAGTGTGCGCCGCAGCGCCAGGTAGGCCCAGGGGTTAGCCGTCTGGAGCAGCGTCCGCCAGCGCGTCGTCGTACCAAAACACGTTGCGTCGGCAATGATCGGGCCGGCGTTGGGCCGCGCCCGGCTGGTGAACAACCGCGCGTCGTGGCCGCGGCGGCGCAGGCCATCCCGCAGCGCCAGGGTCATGACCTCTGCGCCGCCGCTCAGCGTGCCGTAGTCGCTCACTAGCAGGATGCGCATCTCAGAACGGCATCACGTAGCCCATGCGCTCCTTGACGCGGCGCAGAACGGTTGAGGCCTGGGCCTGGGCGCGCTCCGCGCCATCGCGCAGGACCGCCTTCGTATAATCGCGGTTCTCGTCCAACTCGCGGAACCGCGCCTGGAAGGGAGCCAGACCGTCGACGACGGCTTCAGTCAGGTCGCGCTTGAACTCGGCGTAGCCCTTGCCGACGTAGCGTTCTTCCAGGACCGAGATGGGCGTGTCCGTCATCACCGAGTAGATGGTGAGCAGGTTGGCGATAGCCGGTTTATCGTCACTGAACCGAATCTCGGTTCCGGAGTCGGTGACCGCGGCGCGCAGCTTCTGGCGGATAGTGTCGGCATCGTCGCTGAGGGCAATGTAGTTGCGCGGTGACCGGGCGCTCTTGCTCATCTTCTTGGTCGGGTCGTCCAGCCCCATGATGCGCGCGCCCTCCTTCTTGATGAGCGCTTCCGGTACGACCAGGGTGCCCTCGCCCAGGCGATAGTTGACGCGGTTGGCGATGTCGCGCGTCAGTTCGAGGTGCTGGCGCTGGTCCTCGCCCACCGGGACAAAGTTGGCGTCGTAGAGGACGATGTCGGCGGCCATGAGGACCGGGTAGTCGAAGATGCCGACCCCCACCTCCTCGGGATGCTTACCGGCCTTGTCCTTGAACTGCGTCATACGGCGCAGCTCGCCAAAGTAGCAGAACGAGTTCAGAATCCAACCCAACTCGGTGTGCTCGGGCACGTGCGACTGGATGAAGATGGTAACTTCCTTTGGATCCAGCCCGGCCGCCAGGTAGGCGTTGGCGACGTCGAAGGTCTGCTGGTGGAGCGCCTGCGGGTCCTGGGGGTTGGTGATGGCGTGGTGGTCCACGACGCAGAAGTAGTTCTTGAACTGGGCCTGGTTGGCGGCGAAGTTCTTGATGGCCCCCAGGTAGTTGCCGAGGTGCAGGTTGCCGCTGGGCTGAATCCCGCTCAACACGCGTGGCTTGCTCATGGTGATAACTCCCTTCCTCTTTTCGACCGCTGACGACCGACCGCTGAGCGCGCCACTACGATCCGCATCCGGCGGTCGGCGGTCGGTCGGCGGTTGTCGTGGCACAACAAAAACGCCCTCATCCCCATGCGGGACGAGGGCGTGAACCCACGTGATACCACCCAGCTTGGAGGCGTGACGCCTCCCTCTCTCATCGGGCGCAGTCTACGCCCTGTGCGCTGATAACGGTCGCCTGCCGGCCACGCCTACTAGCTGGCACAGGAAGGATTGGGAGGACGTGGGAAGGGTGGGCTTCCTATGTCTTCCTACTTCTTCCTATCCTCCACGTTGGGGTGGCAGCTCCCAGGTCCATTCCGCGTCGGCGCTGGCGCCAGGCTCGCACCTTGCCCCGGCTCTCTGTAGCCTCGCTGTGACGCGTACTCGTCCTGTTCATCGCTGTTCGAGTATGGCGCTCAGTATACCCCAATCCATCCCGTGTGTCAACTACCGGACGGATGACTCGGTCATCCGCAGAATGATGGATGCCTCATTATTCCTTGCTCCCAACACCAGGTATAATAGACCCAATCGAGAGGGCTGATCCCGCCTCGAACGACTTACCATGCTCAGGGAGATGATTATGTCCAACCAGGACCGCAGCCACGACATTCAAGCGCAGCTCCAGGCGGCCGGCCTCGCCGGCTGGCTGTTCTACGACTTCCGCCGCTCCAACCCGCTGGCCTACCGCATCCTCCACCTGCCCGGCGAGGGCATCGCCTCGCGCCGCTGGTTCTACTGGCTGCCGGCCCAGGGCGAGCCGGTCAAGATCGTCTCGGCCCTGGAGCAGGGCAAGCTGGACACACTGCCCGGCCAGAAGAGAGTCTACCGCTCGTGGAAGGAACTGCACGCCACGCTGCGCGACGTCCTGCCCAGCGGTGGGCAGGTGGCGATGGAGTACTCGCCTATGGCGGCCATCCCCGTCGTGGCGCGGGTAGACGCGGGGACCGTCGAGCTGGTGCGCAGCTTCGGCGTCGAAGTCGTGACGTCGGCCGACCTGGTGCAATACTTCGAGGCGCGGTTGTCGCCGGAGCAGTGGGCCAGCCACCAGGCGGCCGCGGCCGTCCTGTTGGAGGGGAAGCGGCTGGTCAAGCAGCACATGGCCGAGGCGCTGCGCAGCGGGCAGCCGCTGTCGGAGACCAGCATCCAGACCTGGCTGGCGATGTTCGTCCAGTCGCGGGGTCTGCGGGCCGACCACGGCGCCATCGTCGCCGTCAATGCCCACGCCAGCAACCCCCACTTCGAGCCGTCCCAGGCCCACGACACGCCCATCCGCGAGGGCGACCTGGTCCTTATCGACTTCGCATCCAAGCTGGACCAGCCCCACGCGGTCATTGCTGACTACACCTGGATGTTCTACGCCGGCCCTGAGGTTCCCGCCGAGATGGCGCGCATCTTTGGCATCGCGGCGCAGGCGCGCGACGCGGCCATCGGGCTCATCAAGCTGCGCGTAGCGGCGGGCCAGGCGGTGCATGGCTGGGAGGTGGACGACACGGCGCGCGGGGTTATCGAGACGGCCGGGCTGGGGGAATACTTCGTCCACCGCACGGGTCACAGCATCGGGGAGGACACGCACGGCAACGGCGCCAACAACGACAACATGGAGACTCAGGACGAGCGCCGCCTCATCCCCCGCACGTTGTTCTCCATCGAGCCGGGTATCTACCTGCCGGAGTTCGGCGTCCGCACCGAGGTCAACGTCTACCTGGGCGACGACGGGACGGTGACGGTGACGGGCGACGCGCAGCCTGCCATCGAGCCGCTGCTGTAAGCGACCTGGTGAGGTAAGTATGGTATAATTTGGCATTGCTGACGCTCGTCACCACCGATAGAGACTTCGAGCGTGTGCCTAACCTCCAGGTCATGCTCATTCAATTGCAACCCTGAAGTGGGGAGACTCAAATGCCACAATCTCAATTCCCCCCTGACTTTGTCTGGGGCACGGCGACGGCGTCCTACCAAATCGAGGGCGCGGTCCACGAGGACGGGCGCGGCGTGTCCATCTGGGACACCTTTAGCCACACGCCCGGCAAGACCTTCAACGGCGACACGGGCGATGTCGCCTGCGATCACTACCACCGCTGGCGCGACGATATCCAGCTCATGCAGCGCCTCGGCCTCCAGGCCTACCGCTTCTCCATTGCCTGGCCCCGCGTCCTACCTCAGGGCACGGGCGCGGTCAACGCTAAGGGGCTAGACTTCTATGACCAGTTGGTCGACGGCCTGCTGGCCGCCAATATCACCCCGTATGTGACCCTCTACCACTGGGACCTGCCGCAGCCGCTCCAGGACAAGGGCGGCTGGGTCGAGCGCGACACCGTCGACGCCTTTGTCGCCTTCGCCGACGTCGTCGCCCGCCGCCTGGGCGACCGCGTCAAATACTGGATTACCCACAACGAGCCGTGGGTCGTCGCCTTCCTGGGCAACCTGATGGGCGAGCACGCGCCGGGCCTGACGGACGCCGTCGCCGCCATCCAGGTCAGCCACCATCTGCTCGTCTCCCACGGGCGGGCCGTGCCCGTCATCCGCGCCGCCAGTCCCGGCGCCCAGGTGGGCATCACCCTCAACCCGACGTCGGTCTACCCGGCCAGCGACGCGCCTGAAGACGCCGTCGCCGCCCACCGCTTCGACGGCTTCATCAACCGCTGGTTCTTCGACCCGCTGGCCGGGCGCGGCTACCCGGCCGATATGCTCCAGGGGTATGGCCTGGCCGCGCCCCAGATTCAGGCCAATGACCTGGCCGAGATCGCCGCGCCGCTCGACTTCGTCGGCCTCAACTACTACGCCCCGCAGTACATCCGCGCCACCTCGGACAACATCCTCGGCTTCGCGCCACTCGAACCCCAGGAACTGGCGCAGCGCGGCTTCGAGATGACCGAGATGCAGTGGCCCGT
>CAZLBQ010000324.1:0-7451 GCA_964557745.1 uncultured Anaerolineales bacterium | reverse complement strand
GACTTTCATCCGTAAGTCCTGAAGAGGGCCCGGATGAAGGAAGACCATCGTGGGCTCACGCAGTCGTCGGAACCCTTGCAAGGACACGACGATAAGGAGCACCACGATGGCCGCGGGTGAGCTTGAGCCTCGACGAGCTCGTACGCAAGCTCATGGGTGATGACCACGCCGACGTCCTGCGTGAGACGCTCGCCTGGTTCGTTGGCGAGCTCACAGGCGGTGAATTGCGAGACCCGGTGGACCCGCTGGCCGTCTTTGCATTGAGTGGGGCTGGCGACCGATGGCGTCTACGTTCCCGGCGCCTGTGCGCCGATCGGCGAATTCCCCTTGGCAGATGTCCAGAAGGGTCCGTATCCGATTCATTGCTACACCCCGAGCCCACAGGCCCGCAGAGGTTCCCAGGAGGCTCGTAGACGAGTTGGAGTGGCGATGCCCCCGCACCATCTGTGAAAGCGCCCCACAACTGTCCTGTGTGGTCGCTGGTGGGCGTCCAGAGGCTTGATGCGGGTTCAGCGACCGTCTCATGCGGCGAGTGCCCGAGCGGGGCGGCCGAGGAGGGTGTTGCAGAAGATGCCGAGGGTGAGTGCGAGCAGCCGCTGAACGATGTGTCAATGACCACCCAATCTTGTAGGTCCGTGACCATCCAAAGATGCAGGCACTCTCCCCACGAGAGACCGCGAAGGTATCCTTGTGCAAACAACGAGCCTGCGACGGTATTGTGGATCTGGAGCAGTTCAGAACAGTCATGCTGGCCGAACATGGCCGCCATCTGCCTGGGACGTGGCACGTCCTGAGTGAGTCCCTGACCAACTGGAGCCGCAAGAGCAGCAGGCCGTGGTTGGTGCTGGCCGATTATGGCTCGGGGCCCACTCTGCCCATGGTGCCGCGGACGACGCAAGACCATGGCCTTTCCACCGGTATACCGCACGCCGCCCACACCCACGCAGAGACAGACTCCGACTCTCACACCTGCAAGATCCGCAAGCGTGGTCGAGTCTGCTCCGACGCGCGTCGCAACCACCCACGGGCATGGGTGAGAGACGAAGGGACGTACTCCTGCAGGGAGCCGGACGACGACCTCCTCCTGGCACTGGGGTGCGCGTGGTGACCTGGACCGACATCCAGCGTGAATACAGATCCGAGAGAATCGGACTGTTGATACTCGCCGAGGCCGAGGAGGCGGTGACCCGGGTGGCTCGCCGCTATGACCCTGTGGCGTATGGTCGTGTCTCCGACTGGGCGGACGCGATAGACGATACGGTGCAGCAGCTGGTCGTCGATCTCCTGCTTGGCGAAGGCCAGCTCGATTACATGATGACGACGTGCCGTGAGCTCGAGGGATTCCGTGCCCTCATGGCCTTCCAGGTCCGCCGTCTTCTCGCCAGGACCAGGGTGCGCACCGTGATCGACAACCTGATCGAGCGGGCCCGGACGATCTTGCGAGCCGAGCCGTTCGAAACATACGGCGGCGCAGGCACCGGAGAAGAATACGGGCTCGCCAGAGCCGAGCCGCGCTCAGCCTCGCCGGATGAGTTGTGGCGGGCGGCACGAAGCGCGGCGCTCGTTCCACGCCTCAGAGTGCGTAGTAGCGAACGAGCTCCTCTCGTTTACTCGAACGCCAACTTCAAGCGGTTGCTCGTCGGTATCGGCGGTGAGCTCGGATGCCGCTTCGGTCTAAGTGATGTGGATGCGATCCTGCGTCTTGTGTTGACAGACTTCCTCCCAAGCCCCCTTGAAAGTGACAGAGCGGCCGACGAGGCGCCATCGGCCTCAAGGACAACCGAGGAAGACGTGATCGTACAGCGGACGGCGGTCGAGGCACTCAGCAGTCTCGATTGCGGGCAGCGGGGCATTCTCTTCGACAAGCTGGCCGGCCTCCCTGATGCAGAGATGGCCGCGACGCGCGGTATGTCCAGGCCGACACTGGGGAAGCGTAAGGCCGAGGTCCTCGACGCCCTTCGAGGACATCTGGAGGACCTGGAGCGCACCCTGCAGATCGCCGTGTTCGATGAGCTCGGCCTGCTCTTGCGCGAGGAGTTCGCGACCTCGGATGGATGAGCGTCTCCCAGCGTGGCTTGTTGCAGCTCGCGATCAGGATGCCGGTGTATCTCGCCCGGCACCCCGCAGTCGCCTGCGTCCACCGGTCGTCGGTCAGATACGGGTGGTCCAGCATATGGACCTACGATTGTCGCAAGACCGTCTCGCGCTCATTGTTGGGATTGAAGACGACCTTGCGGTGGCGCATGTCCTGCTGGTCTCGCCACTCGTGGAGTATGCGGCAGCCCTTGATTACCGATTTGAGCCACTGGCCGCGGGGGGCCTCCTGCCGCTCATCGCGGAGTGCGATGTGCGCGGGGCTGTCTGGTATGCGCAACTGGGTGAGGTCATCGGCCGCTGCAGTGCAGGGCTGGCCCGCAAGCTCGATCGCGCCGGACGAGGCGAGCTACCCACCTCCTTGGGGCTTGATCAATCCCGCTTCGGCCTGCCGGCACGTGATGAGCGAGATCCGCGCTGGACCTGGAAGCTCACGGAGCTGGACAGCCTTCTCCAGCTCACCGGAGAGTGCGATGAGTCACTGCTGAGCGGACATCTCTGTCCGGGGATCGTGGATCCCGCCCTTCTGGACCACCTCATCGATGTCGGAAAGCAGACCATGGAGCCGACGCCTGAAGTGACGCAGCAGCTGTTCTCCCATGCCGACAAGCATGAGGCACTGGTCTCGGGCGATTCACTCGAATCGCTCGAAGCCCTGCTCGAGGCCGCCGACCCGGATACGCGTGCGGCGCTGAGCCCGCTCGTGGAGCGGTCGCTGGCTGCACTCACATCCGAGCGCCACACAACCGGCACGTGGGTAGGGCCGCGGAAACGCGACATCCGCGAGAAGACCCGGCTCGCTAAGGCGGTCGCCGAACGAGTGCCGCACGAAGACCGCTGCGTCGTCGTCCTCACAACTGAGGCAGCATGGGTCGGCCGCGAGAAGAAACGCTTCCGGCCGGCCGTCGTGGAGGTGGACAGTGAACGGCGCGTTCAGGTGCGACCCGTCGATGTGCATGTGATGAAAGGCGAGGTGCCGGCGTGATCGATGAGACCGTGGACGTGTCGCTCAAGCCCTGGAGCGTTTTCACAAGCAGTCTCCCTACAGATACTGCCGGTCTCACCACGTGGAGTATCAGGAACTTCAAGTCGGTGCGGAAGGCGGATCTTGTGTTCGGTCAGCTCACGCTCCTGGTAGGTGCGAACTCAGCCGGCAAGAGCGCCGTCTTGCAATCCATCCTGATGGTTGCACAGTCAGTACAGTCGGGCGCATCGACCGGGATGTTCGGACTGAACGGACCCTTAGTGAACCTTGGGACGTACGAAGATATCCAGCACGCAGACTCAGGGGATGAGGTATTTCTGTCCCTGGAGATGTATCCGGGTGGGGACTTCGACGCCCTCTACAATGGGGCAATCCGGTGGGGAGCGCTCATCGCATCGCCCGGTGGCGGCTCCCGTGGATCCGCAGTAATCAAGGGCGTCGTCCTGGAGAATGGATACGACGATTTCACCTTGGGATTGGCACGACAATCAGGCGAGATGAAGACAGTCCACTTCATCCCTTCAAGTCCACGGAAGCTGGCTGAGAGTCACGAAGCCTACGGAGCGTACACAGGGAGCTTGCAGTGTGACGAACAACACGGTACCACCGGGACCGACTCGATCGGCGCCGCCAGATTCGCCGGCGTCTTCCCCGTCTCCGTCGGCTTGGCCAGTCCAGTCGTGGGCGCTGCAGTGAGACTCTGGATTGCTTACATTGTGCATAAGACGAGCAGCGCCTACTCCGCCTTCATGCCCGGAAAGACGCCATTCTTCCCTCCTGCACTCTCGCTTGAAGATTTCTATCCACCCTCGCCTGACGAACACGACTTTCGCGCCGATTCAGCGTTATCGCGGTTCAGAAAGGCCCTGGAGGACCTGCCCCCATCCCCACCGCAAATGGAGGACGCTCTCGACTACATCACCCGCCGGCTCATCGCTGCTCTGGAAGAGCTGAAAGTGCGTCACTCTGCGAACAGCGAGTGGCCCATACTTCTGCTGGACGACTCCGAGGGTGGCTTGCGGCGAAGATGGACTACGTTGATCACTGCGATCACCTTCGCGAGAGACAGAGATCAACGATCAACGGCGACTGATCACGGGCTGGACGAGCGCTCAGACGCTGATGGGCAGGGACCCGGCGCACGGAGTCGCGTCAACGAAGCATGGCATGAGTTCGGGCGCGCTTGCTACGCAGCCTTGACCGAACAACGCGAGACCATATGCGCCGCCGTTGACAATCATTTCGACGAATCAGGAGTGGCCATCGTCGAGCCTTCAGAAGAGACAGACGATGCGCACGAGATGATTGACGATGCGACCACTATGAGCAAGATAGTCGCGCAGTTCTTCACCGAGAATGTCCTCTACCTGGGGCCGCTGCGTGAAGACCCTCACCCGGTCAGTGCACGACTCACGACTCCTGACAGCACCGCAATTGGAACGAAGGGAGAATACACCCCTGCCGTACTCCTGAGCCATGATCGGTGCAGCAGCAACCCGGTGCCGAGGCCGGTGGGCGACGACGTGCTACTGGAGAATGGTGAATTCTCTCTGAGAGAGCTGACCCAGGAGTGGTTGCAGGCCTTCGGTGTGGCGCAGGCGCTGCACGTTGAAGACACGTCCTTCGGGCCGGTTCTCAGAGTGAGAGAACGAGAGAACGGCAAGTGGGTCTCCTTGAATCACGTCGGGGTCGGAGTCAGCCAGCTGCTCCCGGTGATCGTGCTGTGCCTGATGACTCCGCCCGGGTCGGTGATCTTGCTTGAACAACCGGAACTCCATCTGCACCCCGCCCTTCAGCAACGCCTCGGCGACTTCCTGCTCGCCTGCGCCCGTGCCGGCAGACAGCTGATCGTGGAGACGCACAGCGAGCACATCGTCTCCCGACTCCGACGCCGCATTGCCGAGACACCTGACGACGGACTGGTCCACATGGTACGGATTCTCTTCGCCGAGAAGAACGAGCACGGTGAGACGGAGTTCCGGCATGTGCAGCCTAACGAGTATGGGGGAATCGAGGACTGGCCTAAGGGCTTCTTCGACCAGTCTGCCTCCGAGGCCCAGGAGATCCTGCGGGCTGCAGTGAGGAAGAGGAAGGCGAAGGCAGACGGGGAGACCGCGAGAGACGGACAGAACCAGTGCTGAGTGTTGGCGACGGCGCCAAACAACCGTCATCCTTGCAAACGAGGCTTGACAGAGCAGCTTCTGACTCGTCCCCTGTGGACTCAATGAGAGCCAGGTGCGCCAGCTTCGCGATCGAGGTGCGAATACGAAGAGCTTTGCACACGAAGTCAAGCTGAAGACCGCTGAGGGAGGCTGGCGCAATCGCACCTGTAGAGGTTCTCGTCTTGAAATCAGCTGACTGCGCTTCCCTTCCGCTCTGCATGATCAGCGAGCATTCACAGAGTATGGCCCAGCCTACGGTGACTACCACAAACCAACCGACTCCCCGAGGCGCTTCGGTTTCCAGCTCGTGGCAATCCACGCGCCTAGTCCCACTGACAGGACGTGGAGCGTACATCGCGAATGATACTGGAGCACGAAGCTTGTTGTGGACAGCGCAACACGATGAGACATGCTTGATGACGACTTGACACTGCTCCAAGCTGACCCCTCCGATGCAGGCGCTTGGTTTCGCATCGGCAGAGCCCTGAGGCAAGGCGAAGCCGATAGGGCTCTGCCCATGGTGAGATCCCGACTGGAGGTCATCAGGCCCGCCACAACGTATAGCCAAGTGGCGCAAGCCAACGCGTTGAACACCATCGAGGAGCGGGAGCGGAATCAGTCTGAGAGACAAAAGCCGCCAACCCCCGCGAAGCGGAAACAGTCCGGGCAGAACGGGCGGCAGGGCGAGCCAGCTCAACCCAGGAGACGCAAAGAACTAGGCGAATCGACTGCTGATCGGACTGATCGCATCCGGGAGATCATCGAGAATCGGAGAATCACGTCCCTGTTGCATTTCACTCGACTCAGTCACCTCAACAGTATTCTCGAGTGTGGAATCGTCCCGAGAGATGAACTGCGGAAGCGAGGACAGCCGTTCGAGCCGAACGACGAGAGGCGCTGGGACGGTGCAACAGACGCTTCAAGCCTGAGCATCAGCTGGCCCAACTACAAGATGTTCTACCACCTCCGGAAGCATAGATTTCCGAAAGTATTATGGACTGTACTAGAGATCGCTCCCGAGATTCTCTGGGAGTTGCACTGCGCGTTCTGCTCCACAAATGCAGCCAATGCAGGGGTGACCGACAGAGAGATTGAGGAGCGATCCAAGTCAGCCTCACTGGAGGATCTGTTCGCAGAGCGCGCGAGTGACGGAACCTCCCGGGCAGACTGCTCTATTCCCGACAGCTTCCCCACAGATCCACAGGCAGAGGTGCTCGTGTTCGGGACGATTCCGCCGTGGCACATCCGCTGCGCCTACGTCGAGGACACGATCACGTTGCGGCGAGTGCCGAAGCCCCATCCCACCCGGATAATGGTGGATTCTCGTTACTTCGGCCCACGCTCGGACTACCAGCTCTGGCGCCCACAATCTGAGTGGCTTTGACTTGAGAGGAGCTGTATTGGCTCAGCGACCGGTCTACTTGCCGGTTCTGGCCGGCGACACACTGGTGACGAGTCGACAGGTTGAGTTCGTTTGGCATCCCGGCTTCGCCATCAGTCAGAAGCGCAGGAACATCAGCGCCCTTCGAGAGGCTGCGCGCTCCCAAGGCTGGTCTCCGCTTCTCGAAATCTCCTCAAAGTCGGACGCAGAGCTGGGAAGGTGCCTGAGTGCCTTCAACCTCACCTTGGTCTCCGAGCAATACGGCACCCTAACAGTCGAGGCTGCCTTCCAAGGGAGCAAAGTCTTCACGGTCGGCGGCCCCCACACAGACCTGTTCCAGCTCCACGGGCGGGAAATCAAGCGAGACGAGCGACTCAAGGGCCACCTTGTTGCCTTCGAATTCGAAGGCGAGCGCTGGCAACTCCAGCCGACGACAGCCTTCTACGACTGGCTCTACATTCGAGCGCTTCACGGGCATGCGGAACTGAGAGACGCCGTTCTCAGCTATGTGGGATTCACCGACATCGAATTCAATCCCCGGCGTTCCCTCAACTGCCAAGCGAGAGCAGCCGCGACCTATGTAGCACTCCGGAACAGAGGACTGATCGAGCCGCTCTTGGCGAGCCGCGAACTGTACCTCGCCGCTGTGGGCGGCGGTCAGTTGAGGCTCCGGCTGGAGCCTCATTGAGGCCGCGGAAATGCGAATCAGCAAGAGCCTCGAATGACCCATGGCTTTTGGACGCGAGGGGTTCTGAGAGCTCCCCAGAGCAGACTGACCCGACTTCCGCAGATGATAGGCACACGAAGTGCCAGGAAGGCGCCTGTTTGC
>CAZLBQ010000323.1:0-7478 GCA_964557745.1 uncultured Anaerolineales bacterium | reverse complement strand
TGGGCGACTTGAGCATCGGGGGCTGGCTGGCCTACCTCGCTGGCCACGCCGGTCGGGAGGCGGGCCGCATGAAGCTGGTGGGGCAATTGACCTGAGGCCGGAGCGCGGAAGCTGGCGGCGGGAGCGTCGTCGGCGTAGAATAGGAAAGGATGAGCTTGCGCTGGATGGAGGCATCCAGCGCGAGCCTTTTGTGTTGCCTGCTCAGTTCTGTCTGGGGGAGTTGCTCTATGCGTGCTCTTCGTACCAGCCGCCCGGCCCGCCGGCTGCGGCGCATCTTGCCCGGCGTGCGTGACTATGCCGTCTTAACCCTCGGCGCGTTGCTCATCGCCGTCGCCGTGCGCGTCTTCCTTGTCCCCAACCGCGTCGTCACCGGCGGCGTAACGGGCGTCGCCCAGCTGCTCAACACGTTCCTGGGCACGCCGGTCGGCCTCGTCCTGCTCATCCTCAACATCCCGCTGCTGGTGGTGGGCTTCCGCCGCCTAGGCGGATTTGTCTTTGGCGTGCGGACGGTGTACACCATCGTCGTCATGTCCTTTGCCATTGACCTGCTGCGGCCCTACGTCGGGGCCGTGACCGCCGACCCTCTGCTCTACAGCCTGTACGGCGGCCTGCTCGACGGCGTCGGTATGGGCCTCATCCTGCGCCAGCGCGGCACGGCGGGCGGGACCGATATCCTGGCCCGTCTCATCGAGACACGCTACGGCGTCCCGCCGGGCCGCAGCCTGTTGGCAATGGACGCCCTCATCTTCAGCGCGGCGTTCTTCAGCTACGGCCCGGAGAAGATTCTGTATGCCTTGCTGGTCGCGTTTATCAGCAGCCGCGCCGTCGATTTCACGCTGGCGGCCGGGCGCGGCTCGCGCCAGGCGCTCATCGTGACGACGCACCCCGCGCCCATCAAGGAGGCCATCCTGCGCGACTTGCGACGGGGCGTGACGGTCCTGGAAGGCTACGGCGGCTACACAGGCGCGCAGCGCACCATCCTGCTGTGCATCTGCGAGCGGCCGGAAGTGAGCATCTTGAAGGCGATTGTCGGGGCGGTGGATCCGGACGCGTTTGTCGTGATTGGCGAGGTGGACGAGGTGCTGGGCGAGGGCTTTCGGCCCGTCGCCCCGGCGCGCAGCGCCAGCTGAGGGGAAGGAGACTACTCGGTGCGCTCCGGCGTCGGGCCGGCCTGCTCCTTGGCGCCCGGGTTGACGTGAAAATCCGGGTTCTCGGTCTCGTTGACCTCGCGGCCGAGGCGGTCGTACATAGGCGTGCGCGGCCGGTGGCCCGTCGGCAGGGCCAGCAGACCACGCAGATAGACCACGAACGTCAACAGGGTCGCGCCGACCAGGGCGCTGATGGCCCAGGCGATGAAATTAGCCATAGCGGTTCTCCACCTCTCCCAACTCATCACGCCGCAGTTTTAGCTCAACCCGCTTGTCAATGCGAGCCACAGCGTCCCAGGGAATCGCGCGGCTCGACCCGACCTTGAACGCAATGCGCTGGAGCAGCGCGCCAGGGCCGACAAACAGCTTGACCACGCGTAGCTTGTCGCCGTCGGCCTCTGCATCCAGGTCGGCCAGCCGGCCGATGTCCTGACCATCGGCAGTGACGACCCGCTTGCCGATCAGTTCATGATACGTGATACGCACCTGGGCCTCCTGGCTAGGGGCGGACACCTGCGCCCGGCAGGTGGTCCATGAGGCGGCGGTCCACGGCGTCGGCCAGGGTCAGCAGGCCGTCCTGGCGGCGGTCGATGTCGGCGTGGACCACGACATCGATGGCTTTGACCTTGGACCACGGAATCTCCACCGAGTGCGGGTGGCGGACGCCGAGCAGCTGATAGACGGTACGGGCGAGCCACAGGACCGGCCTTGGCAGCATCTCGGCGACGGCCAGCGGGCCGCTGACGATGGCGATGACTTCGGGTGGCGGCGCGCCATCCGCCGCATCCCCCATCTCCAACACGAGGTTGTCAACCTTGCCGGCGCGGTTCCCGTGGCGGTCGAACAGTTCTTTATCCATGACCAGCTTGCCCAGTTCCATAGCTTTACTCCTCACGAGCCGCCTGTCATAAGCGTCAGCGGGATGGCGGCGATGGTGACGACAATCAGCAACGCGAGAATGAGATACGACACGATGTTGATGGTCAGGCTGTTGCGCTGGTCGCCCATGTACAGCCGGTCGTTGGCGACGATGAGCAGGGGCACGAAGGTGAACGGGAGCGTCGCGCCCGCGACGGCCATCGTCAGCACGGTGAGATGGATGGGGTCGACGCCCAGCAGGGCAATCGCCAGAGCCACAACGAGCATGACCAGGTAGCCCAGGTGGAAGAGGGGGGCCTCACGCGGCATGCCCTTCTTCCCCCAGTCCCAACCGAAGTACTGGCACACGGCATACGCCCCGCTCAAGGCCGTCTCCAGCCCGGCCCCCATGGAGACGGCGAACGCGCCGAGCAGGAAGAGCGCCCAGCCGATCCCGCCGAGGCTCTGGACGATGGGCGCGCCGGCGTCCGCGAGCGAGTTGACACCGAGGTGCTGGGGGAACAGCACGAGGGCCGCGATGACGACGAGGCTGAAGTCGATGACCGAGCCGAAGAGGGAGCCAACGACGGCCGTCACGCGGTTGCTCGCCAGGTCCTCGCCACCCCACTCGTCCTCAATCGCTCCCGACGAGTAGAAGTAGAATTGGTACGGGGTCATGTACGCGCCCAGGAGGCTGACGACGGCGAATAGGTAGCCGGGCAGCGAGTCGGCTGCGCTCACATCCGGATGGACGATCTCCAGCCCCACCTGGGCATAGGTCGGGTGCAGCTTGACCATGGCGACGACGGCGACGAGCATAGCGAGACCGAGCAAGGCGCTGCTGTTCTCCAACACGTCGAAGCGGGCGCGCCAGAGGATGACACCCATGACCAGGGCCGCGACGGGCAGCCAGACCTGGTAGGGTAGGCGGAAGGCTAGTTGGAGCGCCAGCGCCATGCCCGCCATCTCGACGATGAGGGTCATGGTGTTGACGATGACGGTGGCGACGAGGGGGATGAGCGCCAGCTTGAAGCCGAGGCGGTCGCGGATGACGTCGAACAGAGTGCGACCGGAGGCGATGGCGACGCGGCCGGCCATGTCGGCGTAGACAATGAGGCCGACGACACCGGGAACGAGGGTCCAGAGGAGCGAGAATCGGTAGTGCGCGCCCGCCTGGGCGGAAGTGATGATGCCGCCCATGTCGACGAAGCCACCGACGGCGGTCAGGATGCCGAGGCTCAACGAGGTCAGACGCTTGACTTGCATACAGTGTCACCACTTTCCCACGCTAACAGCCTGGCGCTTATACGCCAGGTATTCATTGTCCTAAAGCAAGTTCTTTGCCCAAGATGTCGCTGTTTTCCGGTACGGCTCTTGCTGGCTGAAGGCAAGATTCTGGAACACGGAAGTCGTGGGACAGCGCGGAGAACGCGGAAACGTCTCGTCGAGCCTGTCTTCTTCCGCGCACTCCGCGTCCTTCCACGCCTTTCGTGTTCCAGAGCTTCGCCCGGTTTGAGACGGCAGGAGAGGTGGCGTATGGCAGACACGACGACGAAACTGGCGGACCTGGTTCGGCAGGTTGCCCGCCCGCTGCAGAGCGGCGCGGCGGACTATGATGAGCTGTTGGACCTGGTGGGCGACGCCCGCTTTGTTCTCATCGGCGAGGCGTCGCACGGCACGCACGAGTTCTACCGCGAGCGGGCGCTCATCACGCGGCGGCTCATTCAGGAGAAGGGCTTCCACGCCGTCGCCGTGGAGGCCGACTGGCCGGACGCCTACCGTGTCAACCGCTATGTCCAGGGCACGGGCGATGGGGCGACGAGTATCGCCGCCCTCGAAGACTTCAAGCGCTTCCCGCACTGGATGTGGCGCAACGCCGATGTCCTCGACTTCGTCGGCTGGCTGCGCGATCACAACGGCCAACTCCCGACGGCCGGCCCGCGTGTCGGCCTTTACGGTATGGACCTCTACAGCCTGTTCTCCTCGATGGAAGCCGTCATCGGCTATCTGGACAAGGTGGACCCGGAGGCGGCACAGCGGGCGCGCTACCGCTACAGTTGCTTCGAGCACTTCGGCGAGGACCCGCAGACCTACGGCTATGCGGCCGGCTTCAATCTTAGGGAGTCGTGTGAGGACGAGGCCGTCACCCAACTCCGCGAGCTGCAGCAGCGCAGCCTGGACTACATGCGGCGCGACGGCTTCGTCGCTGAGGATGAGTTCTTCTATGCCGAGCAGAACGCGCGCCTGGCCGCCAACGCCGAGGAGTACTACCGCACCATGTTCCAGGGGCGCGTCTCGTCGTGGAACCTGCGCGACCAGCACATGGTCGAGACCCTCGACGCGCTGGTGAAGCACCTCGACCGGCGGGTAGGGGGGGCAAAGATTGTCGTGTGGGCCCACAACTCGCACCTGGGCGACGCGCGGGCCACGGAGATGGGCGAGCAAGGCGAGTGGAACGTCGGACAACTCGTGCGCGAGCGGTACGGGGATGAAACGCGCCTCATCGGGTTTACCACGTACACAGGCACGGTCACGGCCGCGTCCGAGTGGGGCGGGCCAGCCGAGCGCAAGCGGGTGCGGCCCGGCCTCGATGGCAGCACCGAGGCGCTGTTCCACACCGTCGGGCTGCCGCGCTTCTGGGTCAACCTGCGCGCGTCGGGTCAGGCGGTCGACTTGCTGCGCCGCCCGCGCCTGGAGCGGGCCATCGGCGTCATCTACCTGCCCCAGACCGAGCGCCGCAGCCACTACTTCAACGCGCGGCTGGCCGACCAGTTCGACGCCGTGATCCACATCGACGAGACGCGCGCCGTCGAGCCGCTGGAGCGGACGCCGCAGTGGGAGACGGTTGAGGCGCCTGAGACCTTCCCGACGGGAGTGTGACGCGCTTAGGCGCGAGAAAGGAGAGGCTATGGCACGCTGCGAGGTGTGCGGCAACGAGTATGACAAGGCATTCCAGGTTGTGGTCGGCCACCGCACCCATACGTTTGATTGCTTCGAGTGCGCCATCCACGAGCTGGCCCCGACGTGCGCCAACTGTGGTGTCAAGATCATCGGGCACGGCCTCGAGGCCAACGGAGCGTTCTACTGCTGCGACCACTGTGCGGAGGCCCAGGGCGTGAGCGGCTTGAAGGATCGCCGCTAATGGCGGAGACCACACCGGCTCAGTCGGTCGCCGTCCGTGTGCCGGTCGGCCAGGTTGCGCTGGACGGTGACCTGACGTTGCCCGGCGGCGCGGCGGGGGTCGTCCTGTTCGCCCACGGCAGCGGCAGCAGCCGCCACAGCCCGCGCAACCGCTACGTCGCCCAGGTCTTGCAGCAGGGCGGCCTGGCGACGCTCTTGATGGACCTGCTGACGGTGGACGAAGAGCGGGTGGATTTGCAGACGCGGCGCCTGCGTTTCGACATCGGCTTGCTGGCCGAGCGGCTGGTCCTGGCGATAGACTGGCTGGCCGAAGCGAGCGCAACGCGTGGCTTGAACGTTGGGCTGTTTGGCGCGAGCACGGGCGGCGGCGCGGCCTTGGTCGCGGCCGCGCAACAACCCGAGCGCGTGCAGGCTGTGGTCTCCCGCGGCGGGCGGCCCGACCTGGCGGGCGTAGCCCTGCCCCACGTCCAGGCGGCGACGCTGCTCATCGTCGGTGGCGCGGACACGCCGGTGCTGACCTTGAACGAGCAGGCGCTGGCCCAGCTGCGGTGCGAGAAGCGGCTGGAGGTTGTCCCCGGCGCGACGCACCTATTTGAGGAGCCGGGGGCGCTCGAACAGGTGGCTGGGCTGGCGCGGGATTGGTTCTTGAGCCATTTAGCCTAGGAAGATAGGGGGAAGACATGGGAAGAGGGAGTCAGAGGAAGGAGAGTGCGATGGCGCGCGACGATACGGTATTGAAGACGCTGGCGCTAGGCGCGCTGGCCGGGCTGGCCGGGACGGCCGTCCTGACGGTGGCGATCCAGGCCACGCCCTATGTCCTGGACCGACTGGGCTTGCCGCCCCTCACGCCGCCCGTCGGGGAGCACCAGTCGGGCAACCCCAACGTCTCTGACGAGCCGACCGAACTCCTGGCCGAGAAGATGGCCGAGCAGGCGGCGGGGACGACGTTGAACGACGAGACGCGGGAGGTTGCCGGGCAGATCCTCCACTGGGGCTACGGCGCGGCCTGGGGCGCGGTCTACGGCTTGGCCGAGAGCCGCCTGGACGCGCCGCTCGTACTGGGCGCGACAGTGTTCGGCGGTGTTATCGCCCTGGTGGCGAATACCGTCATGCCCGAACTAGGCGTGATGCGCGGACCGGGCCAGCAGCCGACCAGCAAGACCGTCCTGCAGAGCGGGCTGGCGATGCTCTACGGGTGGACGACGGCGCTGGCGTTCCGTGCCCTGGCCCACGACGAGGCGTGAGGCGTCGGGCTAATCGACACAACCCGTCGAGCATGGTACAATGGCGGCAGAGAACTTGTCGGCGGGCGTGGCTTGTGCCGCGGGGCGGCGCCCATGCAACGAGAGGCGCTTATGACGGTGGCTGAGAGTTCAATGCCTGTCGACACCCGCGCGGCGACGTATCAGGAGGCGCTGGCGAAGCTGGCTGCGCTTCAGGGGCGGGACGTCAGAGTCCGGCCCGAGTGCGCCACGAAGCTGATGAGCCACGGCCAGAAGGCCGAGCGGGCGCTCGTCTACTTTCACGGCTACACCAACTGTCCCCAGCAATTCGTGGCGCTGGGCGCGGAGCTATTTGAGCGCGGCTACAATGTCCTCGTCCCGCGTCTCCCCTATCACGGCCTGGCCGACCCGCTGACGACAGAGCAGGCGAAGCTGACGGCGAAAGACCTGATCCGGCTGACGAATGACGCCGTCGACATCGCCACCGGCCTGGGGGAGCATGTCACCGTTATGGGCCTATCGACGGGCGGAGTGATGGCGGGCTGGGCGGCGCAGTTTCGCCCGGACGTCGATCAGGCGCTCTTGATCGCGCCCGCGCTGGGGCTGCCGGTCGTGCCGTCCTTTGTCACAGCAGGCGTCAAACGGCTCGCCGCGCGGCTGCCGAATGGGTTCCTGTGGTGGGATCCAATTAGGCGGGCCAAACTAACCGAGCCGCCGCACGCGTACCCCCGTTTCTCGACGCACGGCCTGGTCCAGATCTACCGAGTTGGGGATGAACTGCTCCAGGCGGCCCGGCGGCAAGCGCCTGTTGTGAGAGACCTTTGTCTCGTGACGACGGCGCTTGACATGTCGGTCAACAATACGATGGGGCGCCAGTTAGCGGATCTCTGGCAGGCGCACGGCGCGCCGGTGCGCCGGTACGAGTTCCCACGTAGCATGAAGGTCTTCCACGACATGATTGACCCGCGCAACCCGTTCCAGAGAACAAGCGCCGTCTACCCCGTCCTGCTGGACTTGCTCGACGGCAAGACGCCATAAGACAAGGCCCCGCCCCGCAGAGTTGCGACGCGGTGTTTTTAGCGGTGGTTGTAGAACTCGACGCTCCACC
>CAZLBQ010000322.1:0-7494 GCA_964557745.1 uncultured Anaerolineales bacterium | reverse complement strand
GCGAGGCAAGCGGGCGGTAAATATGGACGCTGACGACCATAACGAGAAAGTCATAGGCGGTCATAGTCAGCCCATTATACAGGTTCGCGGGAGCACGGACAAGTACGGGCGAGGCATGCCTCGCCCCTACGACCACGCACGCCTCGCCCGTACAACGGTTTTGATGTCTCCACCTTTCGTTATCGCCTCTTCACACACCACAACGCAGTTCCCTCGTATAGTATGGAGCATGCAGAAAATACACGCGGAGGCTCGTGGGAACGGGTAGGGACTCGTGGAACAATAACCCATAACTAGCCCCATGGTGTTCTACGAGTTCCTAGGCGTCCCCGCGAGTCCGAGAGGAGTTATCCATGGCGGAAGAACGCGTTCCAATGGCGGAACCGGCCACGAGGCATCACCCGCCCCAGGTAGAAGAAGTCGAATCGGTTGTCATCCGCTTCGCCGGCGACTCCGGCGACGGTATGCAGTTGACCGGCACCCAGTTTACCAACACCGCCGCGATCATCGGTAATGACATCAGCACCGTCCCCGACTACCCGGCCGAGATCCGCGCCCCCGTCGGCACCGTGGCGGGCGTCAGCGGCTACCAGGTCCACCTCGCCAGCCAGAACATCTACACCCCCGGCGACGAGCCGGACGTCCTCATCGCCATGAACCCGGCCGCGCTCAAGGCCAGCCTGGGCGACCTGGCGAAGGGCGCCAAGATTATCGTCAACACCGACGAGTTCACGACGACCAGCCTGCAAAAGGCGGGCTACACCAGCAACCCCGTCCAGGATGGCTCGCTCAAGGACTACCAGGTCTACGAAGTCCCCATCACGACGGTCAACCGCCACGCCCTGGCTGAGATCGAGGGTCTGTCGGCGAAGGAGATCGACCGCTCGCGCAACTTCTTCGCGCTGGGGCTGTCGTTCTGGATCTACGACCGCCCGCTCGACAATACCCTCCAATGGATTGACCAGAAGTTCAAGAACCCCAAGATCGCCGAGGCCAACCGCCGCGCCCTCAAGGCGGGCTACGACTTTGGCGACACGACCGAAGCCTTCAGCGTCCGCTACCGCATCAAGCCCGCCCCGCTGCCGCCGGGCCGCTATCGCCAGGTCACAGGTAACGAAGCCGCCGCGCTCGGTCTCGTGACCGCTGCGCAGTTGGCGGGCAAGCCCCTCGTCTATTGCAGCTACCCCATCACCCCGGCCAGCGACATCCTGCACAGCCTGGCTCCGCTCAAGCACTTTGACGTCCGCACCTACCAGGCCGAGGACGAGATCGCCGCTATGGGCGCGACGATTGGCGCGGCGTTTGGCGGCGCGTTCGCTGCGACCGGCACCAGTGGCCCGGGGCTGGCCCTCAAGACCGAGGCCATCAACCTCGCTGTCGTGCTCGAACTGCCCATGGTCATCATCGACGTCCAGCGCGCCGGCCCCAGCACCGGCATGCCGACTAAGCCTGAACAGTCCGACCTCCTGCAAGCGCTGTTTGGCCGCAACGGCGAGAGTCCCGTGCCCGTCCTGGCCCCGGTCTCGCCCTCCGACTGCTTCGACGTGACCATTGAGGCGTTCCGCCTGGCGGCGCGCGCCATGACGCCGGTCGTCGTCCTGTCCGATGGCTACCTCGCCAACAGCGCCGAGCCGTGGCCCCTCCCCGACCCCGAGGCGATGGCCCCCATCGTCGTCACCCATCCCGTCCACAGCGACGACGAGCGCTTCCTGCCCTACCTACGGGATGCCGAGACCCTCGGCCGCCCGTGGGCCATTCCCGGCACGCCGGGCCTCGAGCACCGCATCGGCGGCCTGAGCAAGCAGCCGCTGACCGGCGCCGTCTCCCATGCACCCAAGGACCACGAGCAGATGATCCGCGAGCGGGCGGCGAAGGTGGCGCGGCTGGCCGACGTCATCCCCGAAGTCGAGGTCTTCGGCGCGCCGCAGGGCGACCTCTTGGTCGTGGGCTGGGGCAGCACCTACGGTGCGATCCATCAGGCCGTCAGCCAGGCCCAACGCTCCGGGCTGCCGGTGTCGAGTATCCACCTGCGCCATCTTAACCCGTTCCCGCGCAACCTGGGCGCGGTCCTGAGCCGCTTCAAGACGGTCCTCGTGCCCGAGATGAACATGGGCCAGTTGGCGCTCCTGCTGCGCGAGCGGTACCTGCGCGACGTCGTCTCGCTGCCCAAGGTCCAGGGCCGGCCGTTCAAGATTACCGAGATTCGCGCCAAGATCGACGAGTTGGTGGGGTAGGAGGAAACCATGTTAGAACTCACGCCACGCGAGGCGCCCAAACTAACGCGCAAGGACTTTGTCTCGGACCAGGCGGTGCGCTGGTGTCCTGGCTGCGGTGACTACGCCATCCTGGCGACCATCCAGCGCGTGCTGCCGGAGATGGGCATCCCGAAAGAGAACATCGTCTTTATCTCGGGCATCGGCTGTTCGAGCCGCTTCCCGTACTACATGAACACCTACGGCATCCACAGCATTCATGGCCGCGCGCTCACCCTGGCGACCGGCCTCAAGCTGGCGCGGCCGGAGTTGACGGTGTTCGTCATCACCGGCGATGGCGACGCCCTGTCCATCGGCGGTAACCACCTGCTCCACGCCTGCCGCCGCAACGTGGATATCAACATCATCTTGTTCAACAACCGCATTTACGGCCTCACTAAGGGCCAGTACTCACCCACCTCGCCCGTAGGCGCGAAGACCAAGTCGTCGCCGATGGGCACGCTGGAGGAGCCGTTCAACCCGCTCAGCGTCGCGCTGGGCGCGGAGGCCACCTTCGTCGCCCGCGCCGTCGACTCACAGACGAAGCACCTCGCCGACGTCGTCACCCAGGCCGTGCAGCACAAGGGAACGTCGTTCATCGAGGTCATGCAGAACTGCGTCATCTTCAACGACGGCGCGTACTCCTACCTGACCGACCCACAGACCCGCGACGACCACAGCCTGTTCCTCGAACACGGCCAGCCGATGGTCTTCGGCAAGCAGCGCGACAAGGGCGTCCGCCTGCGCGGTCTGCACCCCGAAGTTGTCTCCCTGGCCGACGTCGCCGAGAGCGAGTTGCTGGTCCACGACGCTCAAGCGCAGGAGGCCACGCTCGCCTACCTGCTGAGCCGGATGACCTATCCGGAGTATCCGATGCCACTGGGCGTGCTGCGCTCTGTCGTCCACCCTGTCTACGAGGACGGCGTGTTGGCCCAGGTCGCCCAGGCACGGCAGACCAGGGGCATCGGGACGCTCGCCAGTCTGTACGCCGCCGAGGAGACGTGGACCATCACGCCCCAGGCCGAGACGTGCAGTGAAGATAGGTGCGAGGGGTCAACCGCGCCCGGCAGTCTGGACGCGGCGACGTTGGACTTGTTGGAACGCTACCCGTAACAGGGGACAGGGGGCAGGTGTTAGGGGTCAGGGGTTAGGGACCAGGGGCGAGTGGCCGGTGGGCCGCAGACGGCCCACCGTAGGCGCCCAGCAGCCAATCGTCAATAGTCAAATCGTCAACGAACTTCGCCACGGAGAACACAGAGAGCACGGAGGGGAGATTGACCTGAGCTACTCTGTGCCCTCTGTGTCCTCTGTGGTGAATACTACAGCGCGGAGGCGGCCATGCTCGACGAGGAGCTTCGCACAGCGGGGCAGAAAGAGCGTCTGCGCATCCCCCACACCCCCTTCGGGGAGCGTCCGCCCGAAGAGCGGGTCCACGACTTCCAGGACATTGTCCTGGGCTACGACCCTGAGACGGCGATGCGGGAAGCCAGCCGCTGCCTGCAATGCCCCCAGCCGTCCGCGTGTGTCCTGGCCTGCCCCCTGGGGAACGACATCCCCGGCGCCCTGTGGCTGATTGCCCAGGGCGATTTCATTGGCGCGGCCAACCTCTACCGCCAGACGAGCATCTTCCCGGAAATCTGCGGGCGCGTCTGCCCACAAGAGAAGCTGTGCGAAGGCGCGTGTGTCATCGGCAAGCGCTTCCACGCCCCCGCGCTGGGCAAGCTAGAGATGTTTGCCGCCGACTACCAGCGCCTCACCGAGGGCTGGCCCCGCGTCGAGCTACCCCCACCTACCGGACGGCGGGCCGCCGTCGTCGGCTCTGGGCCGGCCGGACTGGCCGTGGCCGAGAGCCTGGCCAAGCGCGGCCACGCCGTGACCGTCTTCGAGGCGGCGCCTAAACCCGGCGGGCTGCTGCTCTACGGCATCCCCAGCTTCAAGCTGCCCAAGAACCTCGTTGAGGACAAGGTCGCCTACCTGGCGAGCCTGGGCGTGCAGTTCGTGTGCAACACGCGCATTGGCGAGCACGTGACGGTAGACGACCTGTTCCACGACGGCTACCACGCCGTCTTCCTCGGCCTCGGGGCCAACGTCGACAGCAAGCTGCGCGCGTCGGGCGTCACCCTCAAGGGCGTCTACCAGTCCGGCGAGTTCCTGGCGCGGGCCATGCCGCCCCCTGGCGCGCGGCCCCTGGGCAAGACTGAGCTACCGGAGATTGGCCGGCGGCTGGCCGTCATCGGCGGCGGCGACACGGCGATGGACTGCCTGCGCACGGCGCTGCGGCTGGGGGCCGAGGATGTGGTGTGCTACTACCGGCGGACTGAGGAGGAGATGCCCGGCTCCAAGAAGGAGCGCGTCCACGCCCACGAGGAGGGCGCGCGTGTCGAGTACCTCGTCGCGCCGGTCAAGTTCATCGGCGACGACGACGGCCACGTGCGCACCGTCGAGTTGCAGCGCATGACCCTTGGCGCGCCGGACGCGTCGGGACGGCGGCGGCCCGTCCCGCTCGAAGGGTCGGAGTTTACCGTCGCGGTGGATACCGTCGTCCTGGCGCTCGGCTACTGGACCGACGAGACGGTCCCCAAGACGACGCCCGGCCTCCAGACCCACGACGGCGGCCTCATCGACATTGACCCCCAGGGCGAGACAACACGGCCCGGCGTCTTCGCCGGCGGCGACGTCGTCACCGGCCCCGACCTCGTCAGCACGGCGGTCGCGGCGGGCTTGAAAGCCGCCTGCGCCATGCACGAGTACCTGATGGGCAGTGGTCAGTGATCAGTGGGTAGTGGGCGGCGTATCAGTCGAGAACGCCCAGGGCGCGCGCCTTGTCCGCGGCGTCACGGCGATTTTCGGCGTTGAGCTTCTGGAAGATGTTGCTCAAGTGGCGCTGGACGGTGGCCGGCGCGATGACCAGCCGAGCGGCGATTTCCTTGTTGGTCCGCCGCTGCGCAATGGCCTCCAGGACCTCCATTTCACGGCTCGTCAGCGGTTCGATGAGGTAGGCGGCGTGGCGTAGCGGCCGGGCGGGCGCTCGGTCTGGCTCGGGCGGCATGGAGGGAAACTCGGCCAGCAGACGCTCCACGAAGCGAGGCGCGACGCCTCGGGCGCGGACGACGCCGAGGAGCGGAACGAGGCGCTGGCCTTCCTGAACGAAAACGCGCACCGAGCCGCGCGGCTCGGCCAGGCGCACCGCCTGCCCCAGGCTAGCGATGGCGTTCTCGCGGCGGCCCGCCTGTTCATAGGCCAGCGCGCTTAGCACCAGCAGTTCCAGCTCCCGCCGCACGCTGTGCGTGGCGTGGCACCACGCCATCAGCTCGCCCAGCGACCTGTCGACGGCGGCCAGAGCCTCCGCCGTGCCGTGAGCCAGCCACACGCGCGCCTGGGTGATGAGGGGCGCCTCGAACCAGAGCATGTTCATCGGCGACGCGGAGGCGTACGGCAGCAGGGCGACCAGGCGAAGCGCGGTGTCAATGTCGCCGCGCAGCAAGGCCAGCCGGGCATGGCCGGAGCGGGCTTGGGCGAGCAGGTCAGCCGAGTTGGCCGCGTTGGCGACACGCTCCGCCTCAGCCACGGCGGCGTCAGCTCGCTCGGCCTGACCCTGGTCTTCGTGGATCAGGGCTAAAGCGGCCAGGCTGCTCACCACGGTCTGTAGGCTGGCCCCATAGGCGCGGGCCACGACGTTGCTCAAATGTTGGTGCGCCGCGTCGAGCTTGTTACGCTCAAGGCTCACCCCCCCCAGGCCATAGTGAGCCCAGGCCAGCCCGATGAGGAAGTCGCCCTTCCGCTGCGCCGCCTCCAGCAGCCAGCGCGCCGCCTCCTCGCAGCGATCCCACGCGGCAGCCACCATCGTGCTTAGAATATCAGCAATGGCGACGCGACTCGTATACGCATCGAGCTGCTCACGATAGTTCGACAGGATGAGCCGCCGGGCGACCTCGTCCTGCCGTCCTAACGCCTGCAGCCCGCCCAGAACGTACGTCTCAGCCACCCCACGTGCTAAAAGCTCCTCACGCGGCAGCCGCGCCAGCGCCTCCTCGCCTCGCTCAAGTGCTTCAGCCGGACCGTTCTCGAGATAGGCTATCTCCGCTCTCACCGCCTGCACTTGACCCCGCACCAGGTCCACGGCCCGACGGTCCACGGCCCACGGCTCGTCGCTGAGAAGCTGCTCCACGCGCCCGAGCAGCGCCACGTTGCGAATGTAGCGCCCTTGAAAGCGGTTGAGCCACACCTGGGCCATCAGCAGGCCGAGCCGCTGCGTTAGCAGGTCGGGCGGGAGCCAACTGAGCCAGCGCTCCAAGCGCTGGCGGTCTTCGGCGTTCACCAGCGTCGTGATGTTCTCTTCCACGAGCACAGCGGCTCGGACAGGGTCACCGCAGGCGAGGGCGTACTGCAGCGCCTCGTCGAGGAGGCCGTGGCAGGCGCACCAGTCGCTCGCCCGCCGCTGCGCGCGGCACACGTCGTCCGCGTCGGTCGTGGCGCGCAAACGCTCTAGCAGCGCCTCGCGGAACAGGTGGTGGAAGCGATACCACTCGCCCCTGGCATCGAGCGGAATCAGGAACAGGTTGGCGTGCTCTATCTCGTCAAGAATGGCCCGCGCGCCCGGGTAATCCTCGGCGTCGGAGCGCTCGACCACGCTGTCGCACAGGGAGGCAGTGAAGCGATCCAGCAGAGAGGCCCACAGCAGAAAACGCTGGGTCGCGGGCGACTGCCGCGCCAGCACTTCGTCCACGAGGTATTCGAGGGTCGCGCGGTTGGTGGACAGTAACCGTTCGCCAATGACGTCGCGATCATTAAGGTCCGCCAGCGACAGCAGCGCGAGGCGGACCCCCGCCGCCCAGCCCTCGGTTCGGGTTTCGAGAGAGCCGATCGCTTCGTCGGTCAGGTCGATATGAAGGGCCAACGCGCAAAAAGCGCGAATCTCGGCGGGTGTGAAGCGCAGGTCGTTGAGGCGGATCTCCGCCAGCTGGCCCCTCGCCCGCAGACGGCTCAAGCCCAGCAGCATGTCGACGCGGCTGGTGGTCACCAGCCGCAGCGGCGCGGGACGCTGCTCGATCACACGATTGAGCAGGTCAAGAATGGCCGGGTCGTGGATCACGTGGAGGTCGTCCAGAACAAGCACAATGGGGGTGGGGAGATCGGCGAGACTGTTGATGAGCCACCTGGTCAGGACATCCGGGGGAGGCAGCGTTGGCGCGGTGACCACCGCCTCGAGGTCGGTGCAGGCGTTCGGGAGAGCCGACTGGAT
>CAZLBQ010000321.1:0-7557 GCA_964557745.1 uncultured Anaerolineales bacterium | reverse complement strand
ACCTGCTGCGTCACCTGGAACTGCGGCCCACCGTAGGCGCGCACCTTCTCCTCGACGGCAATAGCCTCACCGATACCGATGCGCGCGGCCTTCTCGGCCTCGGCCTCGGCCAGGGCGCGAATCTGCGACGCCTGCTGCACGGCGCGCTGGTAGTCGGCCTTACCCTGGTTGCTCTGGACGATGATGCTCAACTCCGACTCGGTCAGCCGCTGCTGCTGGCGGGCGCGGGCCTCGGCCTCGCGCAGCTCGCGCTCCTTGACCGCCGCCTTCTCCTGGCGGGCGTACGTCTCGACCTGCTCCTCGGCAATCTGGCGGTCACGCAGCTGGGCCAGGATGTTCTCGATCTTGGTGTCGCCCGTCGACGAGCCAGGCGTGCCGATGAGCACCTCTTCCAGCGACAGGTTGTAGTGGGCGAACTTCTCCTTCATCTCCTCGCTGGAGATCTTCTGGATCTCGCTGCGCTCCTGGATGAGTTGGATCAGGGTGCGCGTCTGGCCGATGTTCTTGAAGTACGCCGACACCATAGGGTCGAGGGTCTGCTCGACCAGCTTCTTGATGTCGCCAAAGCGCTGAATAACCAGCGGGGCCTCGCGGTAGTCGATGTGGACGACGACCGACAGGGGCAGCGACGGCTCGAAGGCGTCCTTCGTAATCAGCGACACTTCGGACAGGTTCTCGTCCAGGCGGTGCGAGCCGCTTTCGCGGCGGTTCCACTTGAGGATGATGTTGGTCGTGGGGACCATGATCACCTTGCCGGCGTAGGTGTTGAAGGCGTACTTGCCCGGCATGAGCGGGGAGTTCCACACCCCGCGCTCGCCCCGCTTCACCAACTCGCCGTGCTTGTAGTCCTCGCCGGAGATGTCCGAGCCGGCCTCACCGGCGTACGAAACGACGACACCGACGTTCCCGACCTCGACCACCGTCTTGGGAATCATTTCGACCGTGGCGAACAGCCGGTTGATGTAGTACGTGCCCTCGACCAGCACCTGCAACTGGCGACCGCGGCGGCCGCCAGCCCCGAGGAACTTCTCAGGGTCCTGGAAGTTGTTGTGATAGATGTCCGGCGCCTTGGGGTCGTCCCCGACGACGGGCGCGATGATCTGGCCCTCGGCCAGCGACGGGCCGTCGTGGACGGTGACGATGCCGATCATGTCGTCGGTGTCCTTGATGACGACCGGGCGGAAGCCGCCGCGCTCGGCGATGACCGTCGCCATGCGCTTGATGATGTCTTCCTCTTCCTTGTTCAAGGGCAGGTAGTAGACACGCTCCTCGGTGATGACAATAAACTCGGCCAGGTTGATGGCGTAGGTGCCTTCACGCAGGATTTGGCGCTGCGGGCCACGCTGCCCGCCGTTGCGCAGGAAGGCCTGCACATCCTGGAAGTCGTTGGCGGTGACGTTGGAGGCGAGAGACTGACCCGGTTGGAGGGGCAGGCCGTCGCGGGCGAAGACATAGCCAATCTTGCCCTGGGGAATGGTGACCAACGGCAGGGTATGGATTTGATACTGGAACGGGTTGAGGATGTGGATACCACCGCGCAGCACCTGCGGTTGGTAGCCCGCCTCGCCCTGGAGGGCGATAAAGCCGCCCTTCAGCGACCCGCGGCTGGGGCTAAAGCGCTTCTCGACGATGCCAACCCGCTCGTTCGAGATGAAGCGCAGCGGTGAGAACCGCAGCAAGATCACGAGCACGACGACCAGGACCGCCAACCCAATCGCCGACGTAGTGAGGAATGTCAACATGGACAGGCTCCTTTCAATGCGCCTGCCGAACATGGCGCGCAGGGATTAGACGCGTTCTGAGTAACAAACCTGACGTTTTATCCCCGCGCGGTGGCGACACTCGATAGGGCCAGTATAGCCTACCCCCTTTGTCAGCGCAAGACAGCCATCCCACACCTGTCCGACAGCTATCCGACGTGGCGCGGCTTGACGACGTCTCCCATCGTCCTTATACTTGTCAATGACAACGGAGACCCCGTTGCCCTGGGGGAGTCTGGTCAAGCCAGGCTGAGAGGGACGCCCGGCCCCATTGCCACAGCGTCCGACCCCACGAACCTGATCTGGATCATGCCAGCGCAGGGAAGGGCGATACACGCGTGACGCGCCAGCCGCTGCCCTTCGCCGGGGAGCGGCTTTCTTTATTCGGTTGCAGGTTGCAGGTTAAACAGTGAGGTAGCGTTCCTCAACCTGTAACCTTCAACTTTCAACCTGTAACTCCGTCGGAGGGAGTATGTTGGCGGAACAAGGAAGCAGGGCGGACATAAGTGTAGGGCCGGCCGACGGGGCAGGCATCACGCCGGTGCCCGGCGCGCAGCGGCGGCTGGGACTGCGCGACTACGCCATCCTGTGGGCGGACCTGGGCATCGGGCTGCTGGTCCTGGTAGCGGGCAGTCTCCTCGTGCCAGGGCTGGGGCTGGCGCAGGCTTTGGCGGCCATCGTCGTCGGGACGCTGGTCGGCAACCTGCTGCTGGCGCTGGCGGGTGTGGTGGGCAGCGACACGGGTGTACCGACGATGGTGGCGCTGCGCCCCTCGCTGGGGCTGCGCGGCTCGTGGCTGCCCAGTGTCCTCAACGTCGTGCAGCTCATTGGCTGGGCGGCCTTCGAGGTCCTCATCATGGCCCAGGCCGCCAATGCCATTGTCCAGACCTTGTTTGGCTGGTCCAACTATCTTGTCTGGGCCTTGTTCTTCGCCGTCCTGGCGACGGTGATGGCCGTGCTAGGCCCGGTGACCATCGTCAAGCAGTGGCTGGAGAAGGTCGGCGTGTGGGTCGTCCTGGCGACGACGGTCTGGCTGTCGTGGTACCTGGCGACCCACTACGACCTGGCGGCGCTGTTCGCCCAGCCTGGCACCGGCGACCTGAGCTTCTGGGCGGGCGTCGATCTCGTCGTCGCCATGCCCGTCTCGTGGCTGCCGCTGGTGGCCGACTACTCGCGCTTCGCCCGCCGCAGCCGCGACGCGTTCTGGGGCACGTACCTGGGCTACTTTATCGCCAACGTCTGGTTCTACAGCCTGGGCGCGGTGCTGATGCTGGCGCTCAAGCTGGCCGACCCGTTCGACCTCACGCCGGCCATCGCGGCGCTAGGGGGCGGCTGGCTGGCGCTGCTCATCATTCTCGTCGATGAGACCGACAACGCCTTTGCCAACATCTACTCGACGGCGGTGTCGGCGCAGAACGTCTTCCCCCGCCTGCCCTTCCGCGCCGTCGCCGTGGGCATCGGGGCGGTTGTGGCCGTCCTGGCGGCGACGCTGCCCCTGGCCGACTACGAGTGGTTTCTGCTGCTCATCGGCTCGGTCTTCGTGCCTCTGTTTGGCGTGCTGGCCGCCGACTACTTTATCCTGCGCCGACGGCGCTATCAAGTCAGCCAGATGTACCGCGACGGCGGCGCCTACTGGTACACGAGCGGGGTGAACCCGGCGGGGCTGGTGGCCTGGGCGCTGGGCGTCGTGGCCTACCTGGGGGTGTCGCGCACCCTCCCCAACCTGGGTGCGACACTGCCGGGCTTCGCGGTGGCCTTGCTGACGTATCTGATCCTGACGGGATTGAAGCGGTAGCGAGAGAGGAGGCTCCATGTACAATCGAGACCTGGCCGAGCAGGCCGGCGATCTGCTAGCGCGGCTGCGCGAGCGCAAGCCGCTGGTTCACCACATTACGAATAACGTGACCGTCAACGACGTCGCCAACGTGACCCTCGTGCTAGGCGCGCTGCCCATCATGGCCCCGTCGTCCCACGAAGCCGCCGAGATGGCGACGCACATCGACGCCCTGGTGCTCAACATCGGGACACCCGATCCGGACCAGCTCGAAGCCATGGCCTTGGCCGGCTTGACGGCTAACCGGCGCGGCAAGCCCATTGTCATGGACCCAGTCGGTATCGGGACGACCAACCTGCGCACCGAGGGCGCGCGCCGCCTCATCGCCCGCCTCAAGCTGGCCGTCGTGCGCGGCAACGGCGGCGAGATCGGCCGCATGGCCGGGCTGGGGGGCGAGGTTAAGGGCGTCGAGAGCATCGCCGCGCCGGACCCGGCCCAGGCGACGCGCGGCCTGGCTCAGAACCTGGACCTGGTGGCCGCCGCCACCGGCCCGCGCGACCACGTCTCCAACGCCACCCGCACGCTGTTTGTGGACAACGGCCACGCGATGCTGGCGACAGTCGTAGGAACAGGCTGCATGGCCACCGGCGCCATCGGCTGCTTCGTCGCCGTCGCCGACGACCCGCTGCTGGGGACGGCAGCGGCCCTGGCGGCGTTTGGTGTGGCTGGGGAACTGGCGGCGGCGGACGCCGCCGGCCCCGGCACGTTCAAGGCGGCCCTCATCGACCGCCTGTACAGCCTGACGCCGGAGTTACTAGCCGAGCGGGCGAAGATAGGAACTCTGTGACGATAGACGATGGACCAATGACGAACGACCGACGACAAAAGACCGCGGCTGGGTGAAGTGAGGAGGATGACGGATGGCGAAGCCGACGGTGAATTGGGCGTTGATGGTGATTACGGACCGAGGCTTGAGCCTGGGGCGCGACCCGTTGGACGTAACGCGCGCCGCCATCGAGGGCGGGGCGACGGTCGTCCAGTTGCGGGATAAGGACGTGTCGACGCGCGAGATGTACACGCTCGGCCTCGCCCTGCGTGAGTTGACGCGACGGCTCGGCGTACCCCTCATCGTCAACGACCGCCTGGACATCGCCCTGGCAATCGAAGCTGACGGCCTCCACGTCGGCCAGTCGGACCTACCGGCTGACGTCTCCCGCCGCCTACTCGGTCCCGACCGCATCCTCGGCGTGTCGGCCGAGACGCCCGACCAGGCGCGCATCGCCTGGTCCGACGGGGCCGACTACCTGGGCGTCGGGACGGTGTACGCGACAGGGAGCAAGGCCGACGCGGGCGCGCCGCTGGGGCTGGATGGGCTGGCCGAGGTCGCGCGGGCCACGCCGCTGCCGGTCGTCGCCATCGGCGGCATCGGGCCTGGCCGCGTCGGGCCGTGCGTGAGCCACGGCGCGCATGGGGTAGCCGTCATCTCGGCCATCGTCTCGCAGCCCGATCCCGAGGCGGCCGCGCGGCGGCTGCGCGCCGAGGTCGAGGCGGCGCGGCGGGCATGAGGAGGAGAGGAAAGTGTATCGCGCATTGACGATAGCCGGTTCGGATTCCGGGGGTGGGGCGGGCATACAGGCCGACCTGAAGACATTCGCCGCGCTGAGCGTATTCGGGATGAGTGCCCTGATGGCCATCACCGCCCAGAACACCCAGGGCGTGCTGGGCGTCTATGAGTTGCCGCCGGACTTCGTCGGGTTGCAGATCGACGCCGTCCTGGGCGACCTGGGGGCCGACGCCGTGAAACTGGGTATGCTGTCCAGCGCGCCCATCATCGAAGTCGTCGCGGACAAGATTCGCCAGTATAATGTAACCCGGCTGGTCGTGGACCCGGTGATGATGGCGAAGGGCGGCGATGCCTTGCTGCGCAGCGACGCTCGCGCGGCGCTCATCGAGCGCATCGTGCCACTGGCCTACGTCATCACCCCCAACCTGCCCGAGGCAGAGACGCTGGTGGGCTTCGCCGTCCGCGGCCTGGACGACATGGAGCGGGCCGCCCGCGCCATCCACGACCTGGGCGCGCGGCACGTCGTGGTCAAGGGCGGCCACCTGGAGGAGACGGAGAGCACCGACTTGCTCTTCGACGGTCAGGCGACAACCCTGTTCCACGCCCAGCGGATCCAGACCCGCAACAATCACGGCACGGGCTGCACGTTCGCCTCGGCCATCGCGGCGGGGCTGGCACGGGGGTTGCCCGTCAAGACGGCGGTCGCCGAGGCCAAAGACTATCTGACACGTGTCTTGCAAGCGTCGGCGAAGCTCACCCTTGGACATGGCCCGCACGGGCCGATGAATCACATGGCCTTGCAGCGCACGGCGAGTGAGACGTAGAGCCTCAGGCGCAGGGCCTGAGCCGCGTTCCTGGCCTGCGCCTGATGGAAAAGCACTATGCATTGTCTCATTATCGCTAACGGACCAGCGCCCTCGCTGGAGCAGATTCACCAAGCGACGAACCAGGCCGACCTGGTCATCGCGGCGGACGGCGGCACAGCCCACACGCTGGCGGCCGGCCTGTACCCCGACCTCGTCGTCGGCGATCTCGACTCGCTCGCGCCGGAGGTGGTCAAGGACCTGCGCGCCGCCGAGGTGAGCATCATCCACCACCCAGCGCGCAAGAACGAGACGGACCTCGAGCTGGCGCTCCACGAGGCGGCCAGGCGCGGCGCCACGCGCATCACCCTGCTGGGCGCGGTGGGCGGGCGGCTTGACCAGACGCTCAGCAACATCTTCCTGCTCACGCTGCCCGCCTTTGTCGGCATCCCGATTCGCCTCCTCACCGCCGACGAGGAAGCCTTTGTCGTGCGCGAGCAGGCGCACATCACGGGCGAGGTGGGTGACATCGTCTCGCTCATCCCACTCACACCCCGTGTCGAAGGCGTCACGACGCGGGGGCTGGAGTACCCGCTGGAGAACGCGACGCTGCACTTCGGACCGAGCCTGGGCATCAGCAACGAGTTGCGCGTGGCGGAGGCTGAGGTCAAGGTGAGCGCGGGCATCCTGCTCGTGATCCACGGCCGCCGCCGGCCACAGCCAGCGCCGAGCGCCGCGCCTACGGCTGAACCTGCCGCCAGCGCCACCGGCGCGCCCGAGCCGTCCACCGCGAAGACCAACGGCGGTGGCTAAGGTGAGGTTTATCGTAAGGAGTTATTCCGTGTTCAAGCGCATAATTCTACCCCTGCTCCTCCTGTTCGTGCTGGTGGGCTGCCAATCGCGCTCCGCCGAGCCAGCGATTGGCTCAGCGGAGCGCCCCATCAAGATGGGCATCGTCCCGTTCATCGAGACCCAGCAGATGGTCACCAACATGCAGCCATTCATCCAACTCCTGGAGCAGGAGACGGGCTACAAGTACACGTTTGACGCTCCGACGAGCTACGCCGTCCTCATCGAGGCGATGGGCGCCGAGCGCGTGGATGTGGGTTGGTTTGGCCCACTGGCGTACGTCCTGGCCAACCAGAAGTACGGCGCCGACGTGCTGGCCGTGTCCGTCAACAGCCAGGGCCAGACGCGCTACCGCAGCGAGATTCTCGTCGCCGCCGACGGCCCCATCAAGACCCTGGCCGACCTGAAGGGCAAGCGCTTCGCCTGGGTCGACCCCAGCTCGGCGTCGGGCTACCTCTACCCGCGCGCCATCTTCGCCGACGCGGGCTATGACCCCGACACGTTCCTGGGCCAACAGATCTTCGCCGGCGGCCACGACAAGGCCGTCATCGCCCTGTACAACGGCCAGGTGGACGGCGCGGCGACGTACGAGGGCGCGCGCAACACGTTGGAGAAGACCCTGCCCGACGTGGTCAGCAAGACACGTGTCCTGGCGCAGAGCGTGTGGATTCCCAACGATAACGTCGCCGCGCGCAAGGGCCTGCCGCCTGAGGTGGTCCAGAAGCTGCGCGACGGCCTGCTCAAAGTCGCCTCGACCGAGGAAGGCAAGGCCGCCCTCAAGAAGGGCATCGGGACGGCCGGCCTCGC